>JANQKO010000627.1 GCA_028281075.1 Alphaproteobacteria bacterium
CGGCCGGCTGCTGGCGGCGGAGCGGGTGGACACGCTGGCGGCGCTGGCGGCGTCCTCGGCGCCGGCGGCCGCCGAATGCCTGCGCGCGCTGTCCCCGCCGGCGCTGCCGCCGCGCAAGGCGCTGGTTCTGCTGAACGCTTTCGCCGACCTGCAAGGAGTGACCGCATGACACCCGCCCGAATGTCCGTCGTCGCGCGACGCCACGGCGAACGCCTCGTCTTCGCGGCGTTCCTGGTCCTGGTCGCGCTTGGCGGGTTCAGCGTCGCGTCGGGCAAGACGGCCTCGGGGACGGTCGACCAGATCACCGATTTCTCGGCCACCGCGGCATCGGGCATGTTCCGCTTCGCGCCGGACCTGATGCGGATCGCGCCCGGCGACACCGTCACCTTCCTGAACAGCCGCGGCAGCCACACGGTGAAGTCACAGGCCGGGCTGTGGCCGGACGGGGCGCCGGCGGTCGACATCGTCGGCCGGTTGCGCGCCGACGTGCCGTTCGACAGGCCCGGGCTCTACGGCGTGACCTGCCGGCGGCATGGAAAATATGGCATGGTCATGCTAGTCGCCGTCGGCGACGTCGAGGTCACCGCCGCCGACATGGCCAGGATCGAGACGCTGCGGGCCAGCGCGCTGGCGAAGGCCGGGTTCCGGCGGCTGCTGTCGCGGGTCGCCGAGTGACGCCGGCCGCGCCCGGCGAAGAGGGGGTGATGAATATCGGCTACACGATGGCGCCGGGACGCGGCGACACCGATCTCGTGCTCGCCAGGCTGGCCGACCGGTTGCGGGCGTGGGGTATCCGGACGTGCGGCACGGTTCAGATCAACCGCGAATGCGAGGACAGCGGCCCTTGCGACATGGACGTCAAGGTCCTGCCGGACGGCCCCCTGATCCGCATTTCCCAATCCCTTGGCAGGGCGGCGCGCGGCTGCCGGCTCGACCAGGGCGCGCTCGCGGCCGCGGTCGGCCAGGTCGAGGCGACGCTGGCGCACGGCGCCGACGTCGTGATCATCAACAAGTTCGGACGGCACGAGGCCGAAGGGCACGGCTTTCGGGACCTGATCGCCGAGACCCTCTCGCGCGATTTGCCGGTCCTGGTGGGGTTGAACAGGCTGAACGAACCGGCCTTTCGGGCATTCACGGGCGGACTGGCGGTCGGACTGCGCCCGGACGTCGACGAGCTGGCCGATTGGGTCGAGGCCCGTCTTTAGGAGACCGGCCGGAGGTCGCGCCGCGGACGCGGCAAGGCCGCGGATGTCACCGCCAAGGCGCCAAGGCACCAAGAGAAAGCGGCCGGCACGGCGGTCGCATGGCCCGTCCCTTGGTGTCTTGGCGCCTTGGCGGTGAACCTGTAAGAGGGGCAAAAGTCCGGGCGGTTTTGTCATGAAGCCCGGACCACGGTCATGCCGGTCCGCGCGGCGGTGAAGAAAGCGCCGAAGGCCCGCCCCCAATCGTCATGCCGGCGGAGGCCGGCATCCATGGGACTGGCCGCCCGTCGAACGACAACGTCTTCTGGGTCCCGGCACCGGCGACGGTCTCCCGCCACGGTCATAGCGGCGGAGCCTGCCCCGGCGCGGGCAGGGGGCCGCTATGCATGGGCATCCGACCGGCGGCGTGGCGCTTGCCCGCGAAGCCCATGGATGCCGGCCTCCGCCGGCATGACGACGGGGGATTTCTTCGCGCGGGAAATCAATAGGGACAGTCCCCATAGGCGCTAAGTTAGGTGCTGTAGTTGCTAGGGACAGCCTGCCATAGGCGCCAAATCGGGGGCTTGATGTCTCGACTCGCAATCAATCAAGGCCATCAAATGCCCTAACTTAGCGCTTATGGGGACAGTCCCTAATAGATGAGGGAATCCCAAGGAATCCGAATACGCCCGGACTTTTGCCCCGGTTACGTGAACCTTGCCTGAAGGCCATGATTTCCCATCGGGCCGGTGCCGGACCAGCGGCAAACGCGCTAGCGGCGGCGCTGCGCCACCTCGCGATGCAGGATGTAGATGCCGGTGGCGATCAGAATCACCGTGCCGGCGATGGTCCAGAGGTCCGGCAGCTCCCGCCACAGCAGGAAGCCGAGCGCGATGGCCCAGACGATGGTGCTGTATTCGAACGGCGCGATGACCGATGCCGGCGCCCGCCGGAACGCCTGGACGATGCACATCTGTCCGAAGCCGCCGAGGATGCCCAGGCCGACCAGCATCGGCCAGTGTTCGATCCGCGGCGTGACCCAGGAAAACGGCAGCGACAGGCCGGACAGCACGGTCTGCACCAGCGCCGTGTAGACCATGATGGCGGCCGTGGATTCGGTATAGCTGAGCCGCCGGGTCAGGACGCCGACGACGGCATAGCTGAACGCCGCGGCCAGCACCAGCAGCGCGGCCGGCTGGAACACGCCCGTGCCCGGCCGGATGATGATGGCGACGCCGACCAGGCCGATCAGCACCGCGGTCCAGCGGCGGATGCCGACCTGCTCGCCCAGCAGCACCACCGACAGCGCGGTGATGAACAGCGGCGACGCGAAGGCGACGGCCGTGGCGTCGGCCAGTGGCATCATGCTGATGGCCAGGAAGAACGTCGACACCGTGAACAGGCCCAGCACGCCGCGCAGAAAATGCAGGCCTGGCCGCCGCGTCGGCAGCGTGGCCCGGCCGCCGGTCAGCACGACGATCAGCGTGATCGGCAGAAACGCGAAGAAACTGCGAAAAAAGACGATTTCATTGATCGGATAGGTTGCCGACAGCCATTTCGCGATCGCGTCCATGACCGTCAGCAGGGCCATGCCGAGCAGGACCCAGGCGATTCCCTGCGGCGAATTGTCGTGCTTGGAATCGGCCGGCGTGAAACGATTTCTTGACTGCGGGTGGTGTTTCATGTCGCCGACACAATCCGGCTTTTCATGGGCCGGCGCCAATGTTAATTGCGCGGGGCTGCTGCGCCTGGAGCATATGCGATGGCCGAACGGGATTTCGATCAGGAAGACCAGCCGCTGTTTCTGGTCATGGGCGGCGAGGTGACGGACCCGCGCGGGGCACGGTTCGTCGATCTGAACGAGATCGACGTCCGCGGCGTCTATGGAACCTACGACGATGCCTTCGCCGCCTGGCGTGGCGCCGCCCAGGCGACCGTCGATAACGCGTTTATGAAATACATGATCGTGCGTCTGCGTTAGTTTTGGCTTGCTTGGCGCCGATGCGCCGCCCGGGGCATACTGGGCGGGCCCGAGCGCTTTCATTCCCGACAGAACGCCAAAAAAGGACGCCTGATGCGTGATCTACAATTGCCCGGACGCTCCGCCATCCATGCCGTGAACGGGGTGGCCGCCACCTCGCATCCGCTGGCGACGCTGGCCGCCATCGATATCCTGCGGCAGGGCGGCAACGCCGTCGACGCGGCGGTCTGCGCCTGCGCCGTGCAGTGCGTGGTCGAGCCGATGTCGACGGGCATCGGCGGCGACTGCTTCGCGCTTTACGTGCCGGGCGGCCAGGGCGAGGTGATCGGCCTGAATGGCTCCGGCTGGGCGCCCAAGGATCTGAGCGCCGAATGGCTGCTGGAACAGGGCCATGACGGCATCGGACTGTCGAGCCCGCACGCCGTCACCGTGCCGGGCGCGATCGATGCCTGGGCGACGCTGCTGGCCGACCACGGCACCATGGGCCTGGACGAGCTGCTGCGGCCGGCGATCGACTATGCCGAGAGCGGCTGGGCGGTCACGCCGCGCGTGGCGCTCGACTGGCAGCGCAACGAAGAGAAGATGGCGGCCGAGGCCTCGTCGGCCGAACAGTTCCTGATCGACGGCCGGGCGCCGCGGGCGGGCGAACGCTTCCGGTCGCCGAAGCTGGCCCGGACCCTGCGCCGGGTCGCGGACCAGGGCCGCGACGGCTTCTATACCGGACCGGTGGCCGAGGACATCGTCGCCTACCTCAACGCCAAGGGCGCGCGGCACAGCCTGGACGACTTCGCCGAGCAGCGGGCGGAATATGTGACGCCGATCGCCACCAGCTATCGCGGCCACGACATCTACCAGATCCCGCCGAACGGCCAGGGCATCACCGCGCTGATCATGCTCAACATCCTGCAGGGCTACGACATTGCCGGCATGGACCCGGTCGGCGTCGAGCGCCTGCATCTGGAGACCGAGGCGGCGCGGCTGGCCTTCGACGCCCGCGACCGCTATGTCGCCGACCCGCGCTATGCCGACGTGCCGGTGAAGAAGCTGCTGTCGGCCAGTTTCGCCGACGAGCTGCGCGGCCGCATCGACCCGGGCCGGGCCATGGCCGATGTCGGGGCCGGCACCGGGCCGGTCTATCGTGACACCATCTACCTGACCGTGGTCGACAGGGACCGCAACACCTGCTCGTTCATCAACTCGCTCTACTTCGCCTTCGGCTCCGGCCTGACGGCGCCGGAAAGCGGCGTCGTGCTGCAGAACCGGGGCGCCGGCTTCCGTGTCGAGCCCGGCCATCCGAACAATGTCGAAGGCCGTAAGCGGCCGATGCACACGATCATCCCCGGCATGTGCATGAAGGACGGCCGGGTGATCCATTCCTACGGCGTCATGGGCGGCGGCTACCAGCCGGTCGGCCACAGCCACGTGCTGACCAACATGATCGACTACGGCATGGACCCGCAGGAGGCGGTGGACTGCGCCCGCGTGTTCCATGTCGCCGGCCAGCTCGACGTCGAGCGCGGCGTGCCGAAACCGGTGATGGACGGCCTGGCGGCGCTCGGCCACGCGGTGCGGCATCCGGAGATGCCCTGGGGCGGTGGCCAGATCATCCAGCTCGACTGGGAGAACGGCACGCTGGTCGGCGGCTCGGACCCGCGAAAAGACGGCTGCGCCATCGGCTACTGAGCCGCCGATGACCTCGGCGCCGCCTTTCGCCACGCCTGGCGCGGCGCTGGCCCATATGGCGGCCGCGCGCGGCGCCGACGAGGCGCTGGCCTTTCCGCGACAGAACGCGCGGCTGACCTTCGCGGCCTGGCACGAGCAGGCCGCGGCGCTGGCGCGCGGCCTCGGCACGCTTGGCCTTGGTCCCGGCGACCATGTCGCCCTGCTGGCCGAGAACCGCATGGAATGGCCGGTCGCGCAGCTCGCCGTGGCGCTGCTGGGCGGCGTGCTTGTGCCGCTGAGCACGCATTACGGCCGCGCTGAGCTGCGCTACGCGATCGCCCAGTCCGACAGCAAGGCGCTGATCCGGTCCGATGGCTTCCGGGGGCATGACTATGCCGGCGCGGTCGCCGGGGTCCGCGCCGAGCTGCCGGCGCTGGCGCACGAGATCTCGCTGGACGACGGCGGCTACGCGGCGCTGCTGGCGGCGGGCGCCGGCACCGACGCGGCGCTGCCCGACGTGGCGGCGGACGGTCTCGCGGCCCTGCTCTACACCTCGGGCACCACCGGCGTGCCGAAGGGTGCGCTGCTGACCCACGGGGCCATGCTGACCGACGCCTGGCTATCGATGCAACGGCTGCGGGTCCGGCCTCGCGACCGCTGGACCTCGATGATCCCGCTGTTCCACTGCTCGGGCTCGATCTTCAACATCCTCGG
>JANQKO010000587.1 GCA_028281075.1 Alphaproteobacteria bacterium
TCCCACCGAACCAGACAAACCCAACCCGGCGGAAAAACACACAACCCAAGCGCTCTTCATTTGCTGTCGCACAAGACTTCTTCGTCACCGCGAAACCCAGCCCAGTCAAAACCAGGCCAAACCCCGCGGCAATCAGGAAAGCCAAAACGACAACAAAACGCCGCCGTCCACGCTTCCCTTCCCTAAAACCAACAATGTCAAAGAGCCGTTTTCCGCGCCCGGCCGGTCTCTCGACCGCAAGCGCGGACGGCTATATAGGCCCCGGTCGGAGCCAAGTCAACGACGCATTTGCAATAATTTTGACATCGCCCCGAACCGCCTGCTTACGGCTTTCTTAACCACCTTTCGGGCACCATCGGGCCGGTCTGCGCCAGGGCTGAAGAAAGTGTTCGAGGTGATTGATTCAGCTAAACAAACCGTTGACACCCCCACACCCGCCGGGCATCGTTTGCGGGCCGCGCTTGGGACCCGGATGCGGGCGGGCGCGCGTATCGGGTCAATGGAGGGGACAGGGGGCGCGGCAGACTTGTTCGGTCATCTTCTGCGGGACGTGCGCCGCGCCGGCCGCCTGCATCTCATTTCAATGGTCGTCGGCGGCCTGATCGGCGCCGGTCTGGCGCTGGGCCTGATGGGCCCGACGCCCGATCCGGCCAGCGCCGTGCCCGTGCCAAAGCTGCATCCCAGCGCCGCCGCCGGGCTGGTCCCGCCGGTCAAACCCGATTCGGCCAAGCCGGCGGCGCCCGAGACCGCGCGGCCACCGGCCGCCACTCCGGCCAACGTCAGCCGCACCGTCGCCATCAACCGCGGCGACACGCTGATGCAGGTAATGGTGCGCGCCGGCACAGACCGCGGCGACGCGCACGCGGCGATCACCGCGCTGTCCGACGTCTATGATCCACGCCGGCTGATGCCGGGCCAGGAAATCACGCTCACCTTCGACGGCAGCGGCGACGGCCTGCGGCTGGTCGATGTCGCGCTCAACGCCAGCGCCGAAAGCGAGGTCGTGGCCCGGCGCGACACCGGCGGCGGCTTCGCGGCGGAAGCGATCAAGAAGGAACTGGCGCAGCAGGCCCAGCGCGCCAACGGCACGATCGACGACAATCTCTACATGGCGGCGAAACGCGCCGGCGTGCCGTTGCCGGTGCTGTCCGAGCTGGCGCAGCTCTACGGCTTCGACGTCGATTTCCAGCGCGACATCCATCCCGGCGACGCGTTCGAGCTGTTCTTCGACAGCTTCCACGACGCGGACGGCGCGGCCGTCAAGTACGGTCCGATCCGCTATGCCCGCCTCAGCATCCAGGGCACGGCGCTCAGGCTCTACCGCTTCGAGACCGCCGACGGCTTCGTCGATTACTTCAACGAGAACGGCGAGAGCGTGCGCAAGGCGCTGATGAAGACGCCGATCAACGGCGCCCGGCTGTCGTCACGCTACGGCATGCGCAAGCATCCGATCCTGGGCTATTCGCGCATGCACCGCGGCGTCGACTTCGCCGCGCCGACCGGCACGCCGGTGATGGCCGCCGGCAACGGCGTCATCGACTATGTCGGCCGCAGGGGCGCCTACGGCAAATACATCCGCATCCGCCACAACAGCACCTACCGGACGGCCTATGCACACCTGTCCAGATACGCCCGCGGCATGAAGCGCGGCAAGCGGGTGCAGCAGGGACAGGTGATCGGCTATGTCGGCAGCACCGGCCGCTCGACCGGCCCGCACCTGCACTACGAGGTCCACCGCGGCGGCAAGCAGGTGAACCCGCTGACGCTGAAGCTGCCGAGCGGCAAGAAGCTGAAAGGCACCGAGCTCGCCGCCTTCAACATGGCCCGCGCGAACATCGAGCGCGAGATGGCACAGACACCGGTGACGCGCCAGCTCGCCCGGACGGAGTGATTGCTTTTTCGCTCACGGCAGGCGGACCTTTCGGTCCGCGCCGGCGCGGCCTGAACGCCAACCCGTACAGAGCGCGACCGCGGAAACCTATCGACTAATCCGTGGCTAAGCCGCCTCGACCAGCCGGTCGTTGATGGTCAGGCCATCGGCGGCGGCCGAGACCTGCACGGCGTCGCCCTCGGCGACAGCACCCTCGAGGATCAGCGAGGCCAGGGGATTCTGAAGCTGGCGCTGGATCACCCGCTTCAGCGGCCGGGCGCCATAGACCGGATCATAGCCGGCCTTGGCCAGCCAGGCACCGGCCGCCTCGTCCAGTTCCAGCGTGATCTTGCGGTCGGCCAGAAGCCCGCGCAGGTGCCGGAGCTGGATCTCGACGATGCCGTCCATGTGCGCCGGCTGCAGGCGGTGGAACAGGATGATCTCGTCCAGCCGGTTGAGGAACTCGGGCCGGAAGTGGGACTGCACCGCCACCATCACCTGCTCGCGCGCCGCCGTCGAATCCTGACCCGTCTCCAGCGCCGCCAGGAACTCGGAACCGAGGTTCGAGGTCATGACGATGATGGTGTTGGAGAAATCCACGGTGCGCCCCTGGCCGTCGGTCAGGCGGCCGTCGTCCAGCACCTGCAGCAGCACGTTGAAGACGTCGTGGTGCGCCTTCTCGATCTCGTCGAACAGGACGACCTGATAGGGCCGGCGCCGCACCGCCTCGGTCAGCGCGCCGCCTTCCTCGTAGCCGACATAGCCGGGCGGCGCGCCGATCAGTCGGGCCACCGCATGCTTCTCCATGTATTCCGACATGTCGATGCGGACCATGGCGTGCTCGTCGTCGAACAGGAACTCGGCCAGCGCCTTGGTCAGCTCGGTCTTGCCGACGCCGGTGGGTCCGAGGAACAGGAACGAGCCGATCGGCCGCGAGGGGTCCTGCAGGCCGGCGCGGCTGCGGCGCACGGCGTTGGCGACGGCGACCAGCGCCTCGTCCTGACCGATCACGCGGTTGCGTAGCTGCGCTTCCATCTCGAGCAGCTTCTCGCGCTCGCCGGCTAGCATCTTGTCGACCGGCACGCCGGTCCCGCGCGAGACCACGGCGGCGATGTCATTGTCGCTGACCGCCTCGCGCAGCATCGCCGGCGCGCAGGCGCCTTCCGCCGTCTCGAGCTGCTTCATCAGCTCGGGGATGACGCCGTAGGACAGCTCGCTCGCGCGCGTCAGGTCGCCGCCGCGCTGGGCCTGCTCCATCTCCATGCGGGCCTGGTCGAGCTTTTCCTTCACCTCCTGGGCGGACGACAGCTTGTCCTTCTCGGCCTGCCAGATGGCGGTCAGCGCGGCGGCCTGCTGCTCGAACTCGGCCAGCTCTTTCTCCAGCTTCTCCAGCCGTTCGCGCGAGCCGCGGTCGTTCTCCTTCTTCAGCGCCTCGCGCTCGATCTTGAGCTGGATGATGCGGCGGTCAAGCTCGTCGATCTCCTCGGGCTTGGAATCGACCTCCATGCGCAGCCGGCTCGCCGCCTCGTCGACCAGGTCGATCGCCTTGTCGGGCAGAAACCGGTCGGTGATGTAGCGGGTCGACAGCGTCGCGGCCGAGACCAGCGCCGTGTCGGTGATCGTCACGCCGTGGTGCAGCTCGTACTTCTCCTTCAGGCCGCGCAGGATCGAGATCGTGTCCTCGACCGTCGGCTCGGCCACGAAGACCGGCTGGAAGCGCCGCGCCAGCGCCGCGTCCTTCTCGATATGCTTGCGGTATTCGTCGAGCGTGGTGGCGCCGACGCAATGCAGCTCGCCGCGCGCCAGCGCCGGCTTCAGCAGGTTGGAGGCGACCATCGAGCCTTCCGCGGCGCCGGCGCCGACCAGCGTGTGCAGCTCGTCGATGAACAGCACGATCTCGCCGGCCGCCGACTCGATCTCGGCCAGCACGGCCTTCAGTCGCTCCTCGAACTCGCCGCGGAACTTGGCCCCGGCCACCAGCGCGCCGAGGTCGAGCACCATCAGGCGCTTGTTCTTCAGGCTCTCGGGCACGTCGCCGTTGATGATGCGGCTGGCCAGCCCCTCGACGATGGCGGTCTTGCCGACGCCGGGCTCGCCGATCAGCACCGGATTGTTCTTGGTGCGCCGCGACAGCACCTGGACCGTGCGCCGGATCTCCTCGTCGCGGCCGATCACCGGGTCGAGCTTGCCATCGCGGGCCGCCGCGGTCAGATCGCGGGCGTAGCGGTTCAGCGCGTCATAGGCGTTCTCGGCCGTGGCGCTGTCGGCCGTGCGGCCCTTGCGCAGGTCGTTGATGGCGGCGTTCAGCGACTGCGGCGTGACGCCGGCCTCCTTCAGGATATCGGCCGCCGGCGTGCCGGTCGCCATGGCCAGCGCCAGCAGCAGGCGCTCGGCGGTGACGAACTTGTCGCCGGCCTTCTCGGCCAGCGTCTCGGCGGATTCGAAGAGCTTCGCGGTCTCGGTGGCGAGATAGAGCTGTCCGGCGCCGGGCCCCTCGACCTTGGGCAGGGCCGCCAGCTTCTGCTCGACCCCGCCCAGCGCCGCCTCGGGCCGGCCGCCGGCCGCCCGGATCAGGTTCGCGGCCAGGCCCTCCTCGTCGTCGAGCAGGACCTTGAGCAGGTGTTGCGGGGTCAGTTGCTGATGGCCCGTGCGCTGGGCCAGCGTCTGGGCAGCCTGAACGAAGCCACGGCTCCGTTCGGTGTAGCGTTCGAAATCCATGGTCAACCTTTCTCAAGCACGTCCCCGACCTCCATCACGGACCGCCGGAAATCGCCTTTGGCTACGCGGGCGCCGGTCCTTCCTGGAAGCAACCGGCGTCCACTCCATAGATGGTGTTGCAGATCTACCACACAAGTCTTTCTCGACCATTGTCAGCGGCCCGCCGTTATGCGCACTATCGCCGCCGTTTTTCGCCAGTCGCCCGGACCGTTCATGATCCCGATCGAGGCCATATACCGCTATCCCGTGAAGTCGCTCAGCCCGGAAGCGGTGACGCGCACGACATTGCGCCCGGGCGAAGGCCTGCCGCTGGACCGGGCCTTCGCGCTGGCGCACGGGTCGACGGCATTCGATCCCGCCCAGCCGCGGCACCTGTCGAAGCAAAAGTTCCTGAACCTGATGCAGAACGAGAAGCTGGCGACGCTGACCACCCGCTTCGACGAGGCCAGCCGCGAGCTGACCGTCGTGCGCGACGGCCGGCAGGTGGCCAGGGGCCAGGTCGACCAGCCCGTCGGGCGCCGGCTGATCGAGCAGTTCTTCGCCGCCTACATGGCCGGCGAGGTGCGCGGCAGCCCACGCCTGGTGCAGGCGCCCGGCCACAGTTTCAGCGACGTGCCGATCAACTGCCTGTCGCTGATCAACCTGGCGAGCGTGCGGGACCTGGAACGCATCGCCGGCGCCGCCATCGATCCGCTACGGTTCCGGGGCAACATCTACATCGATGCCGACACGCCCTGGGTCGAGTTCGACTGGTGCGGCCGCGAGATCACGGTCTCGGGCGCCGAGGGGCCGGTTCGGCTGCAAGGGCTGGACCGCATCGAACGCTGCGCGGCCATCGATGTCGACCCGGCGACCGGTGCCCGCGATCTGCATCTGCCGAAGGCGCTGCAACGGGGCTACGGCCACGTCGACATGGGGATCTATGTGAAGGCGGTCACCGGCGGCACGGTCGCCGTCGGCGACGGGATCACCCCGTCCGTGGGCTAACTCATGCGTTGGCCGAACTCGGGTCCTCGGCCGGCTCCGGCGGTTCGGCGGCTTCGGGACGCGCGGCCGGCTTACGGCGGCGGCGCGGCGGCGCCGGATCGGCCGGCGCGTCGGCGGCCGGCTCGGCCGGTTTCACCGTGACCGGCTTCGCGATCGCGGCCGGCACGGGACTGTCACCAAAGCCGGTCGGCGCGCCCGCGGGCTGCGGCTCTATCGTCCGCATCTCGGCCGGCGGCGCGACGGGCTGAGTCGGCTGTCCGGTCGGCTGCGGCTCGACCGGCGGCGCGGCCTGACCGTTCCGTCGGCCGTCGTTTCCACCGGCCGCGGCCGGTCCCGGCTGGGCCTCGGCCGGCTGGTTCGGTTGTGCGTTCGGCGGCTGCTGCCCGTTGCCCGGCTGCGGCACGTTCTGCTGATTTTGATGGTTCTGCTGGTTTTGTTGATTTTGCTGATTCTGCTGGTTCTGCGCGTTCAACAACCGATAGTAGTGTTCGGCATGTTGGAGATAGTTCTCCGACGCAATCCGGTCGCCGGAAACCAGGGCATCGCGGGCCAGCGATTGGTACTTGTCATAGATATGCGAGGCGGTGCCACGGATCTTGACGTCGGGGCCGCTGCTGTCGAACGAGCGATTACCCGGATTTCCGCCGTAATTGCGTCTGTTGCCACCACCGGAGCGTCCGCGCCCCCGTTTCTGAGGTGCACTCTGTCTCATGCGTTTTCTACGTGGTCG
>JANQKO010000656.1 GCA_028281075.1 Alphaproteobacteria bacterium
CCCGATGATGTCGATTTCCTCGCGGCCGAGGAGGCCGGCCTCGCCGGCATGCGGGTTCAGGCCGGCGACGCCCAGCCGCGGCGCGGCGATGCCGAAATCGGTTCGCAGCGCCGCCGCGGCGATGGCCGCGCGTTCGACGATGCCGGCCGTGGTCAGTTCGGTGATGGCCGCAGCCAGCGGCCGGTGCACGGTGACCGGCACGGTCCGCAATTCGGGACAGGCCAGCATCATGACCGGTGTCGGATCGCCGCCGCAGAGCTCGGCGAGATATTCGGTGTGGCCGGCATGCCGGAACCCGGCCTGGCTCAGGACCGACTTCTGGATCGGGTTGGTCACCAGGCCGCCGGCGGCGCCGTCGCGGACGAGAGCGACGCCCCGGTCGATCGCCCGCAGCACGGCGGCGGCGTTGGCCGGGTCCGGCCGTCCTGGCCGCGGGGCGGTGGCGAGGTCGACCGGCAGCACCGGCAGTCCGGTCGTGAAGGCCGCGGCGGCGGCCGCCGGCTCGTCGATGCGCGCGACCGGCGCGCCGCCGGCGGCGTCGGCCGCGCGCCGGACATGGTCGAGGTCGGCGATCAGAAAAAACGCCGGCAGCGACAGCGCCCGCCGTTGTCGCCAGGCCTTGGCCGTGATTTCGGCGCCGATGCCGGCCGGCTCGCCCATGGTGACGGCGAGCGGTGCCGGCGCCCCGGTCATCAGCGCAGTTCCACCACCGCGTCGCGCCGCAGGTCGCGCAGATAGCGCTGGGCCAGCATCGCGAGCCGCCGTCCAAGGAGCTCCTGCTCGATCCGCTGCCGGTCCGGCGGCTCCACCTTCGGCACGTCGCGTTCGCAGACCATCAGCAGCATGATCGCGTCGGCGGTGATGATCGGCTTGCTGAATTCGCCGATCGGCAGCTCGGCGACGGCGCCGCGGATTTCCTCGGGCAGCTCGCGCAGCTTGACGGTGCCGAGATCGCCGGCGTCCTGGATCTCGAGCTCGGCGGCCACCGCCCCCAGGCCGCCACAGCCCGGCGCCCGCGCCATCACCTGCCGGGTCAGGTCGCGGGCCGGTCCGACATTCGGTCCGGTCCGGCCGCCGGGCAGCGGCACGCGAACCTGCTTCAGCGCCAGCCTGGTTTCCAGCGGGTCGTCGCCGGCGATGCTGCGGCGTTCGTGCAGCTTGATGATGTAGTAGCCGCCGGCGGCGCGGACCGGCTCGGAAATGGCGCCGACGGCGAGCGCGGCCACGGCCCGGTCCAGTTCCTCGGCGAGCTGGCCGGGCTGAACCCAGCCGATCTCACCGCCGTCGTTGGCCGTGGCGCCGCGGCTGAACTCGCGGGCGACGGCGTTGAACGGCGCGCCGTCCCGGAGCTGCTGCACCAGGCGGCCGGCCTCGCGCAGCGTCTCGTCCTCGTTTTCCGGCGAGTCCACCGGCAGCAGGATCTCGGACAGTCGGGTCTCCGGCAGATCGGCGTTGGCCTGCAGGCGGTCGAGGACCTCGTTGACCTCGTCCTCGCCGATCGAGACCGACGGCTGCAGGCGCCGCCGGACCAGCTTGCTCCAGGCGATCTCGGCCCGGAGCTGGCGGGCGAGCGCGTCCTGGCTGAGGCCGTTGGCCCGCAGGAAATCCACCAGGCGGCCGGCCTCCAGCTTGTTCTGGCGCTCGAGCACGCCATAGGCGCGCTGCAAATCGGCCTCGCTGACGGAGATGTTGTTGCGCTGCGCGGCCTGCAATTGCAGGGTCTCGTCGATCAGCCCGCGCAGCACCCGCTGGCGCAGGCGCCGCCGGGTCTCCGGCGTGTCGCGCAGGCGCGTCGACTTGATGACCATGTCGATGCGCTGCTCGACATCGAAGCCCGAGACCACCTCGTCGTTGACGATGGCGGCGATGCGCTGCACCTGCTGGGCGGGCGCCGGGGCGGCGGCGCCGACCAGCGCCAGGCAGGCCAGCGCGAACCCGTATACGAACGTTCTTTTCATCGTGACCGTAATTTCCGTGCGGCGACCCGTGGCCGGTACCGCGTTCGATCCGTCCTCAACATAGCGGTTCCCCACGCGGCGTTGAAGTCCCGGACGGCCCGGTCAGCCGAGGTTCCGCAGCCGTACCCGAAACTTGACCGACGTCGACGGCTCGACATCGCGGTCGCGGGTGAAGTTGCGGTCGAAGATCAGGTCGAAGCCGATGCATTCGTCGAGATATTCCAGCCCGAAGGTCGTCCGGATCGTGCCGCCGTCGTCGGTCAGGTCGCGGCGGGTCTGCGCCGTCGCGGTCCAGTACGGGGTCAACTGCGCCCGGCCGGAGACGAAGATCTCCTCGCGGGCGCCCAACTCGTCGGCCGTCAGCTCGCGGTCGAGCTGGACGTAGGAGGTGGTCAGGCGGAGCCATTTCGGGCCGGCCGAGGCGTAGATCTCGTTGCGGCGCAGCGTCAGGTCGTCGCGGTCCAGCCGCACGCGGTTGGTGAAGTCCAGGAACGCCGAGGGCACGATCGAAATCGCGGCGACATAGTCGGACCGGCGGTCGTCGAGGCCGGTCTCCTCGGCAAACGTGTCGTCGTCCTTGAAGCGCAGCACCTGGCCCAGCAGCGCCGTCGCGTAGCCCCCGCTGTCGCCATAGGCCGAGGCCTTGATGCCGTAATTGACGCGCGGGCCGGTCTCGACCCGGTCGTGGCCCGGGAACCGGTTCAGGCTGAACAGGTTGGTGTCGTCGAACTCCAGGCTCAGGCTGTCCTCGTTGCGGATGCCGGACGGGTTGCTGCCGTAGGGCGCGGCGATGGCCTGCACGATCGGCTCGACATATTGCCGCACGCTGCCCTGCGTGCGCACGACGGGATAGCGCCACTCCAGCGCCAGTTGCGGCAGGAACCGGCCCTCGAAGCCGGAATCGGTCGGGTCGTCCTCGACATTGGCGTTGTCGACGTCGTTGACCCAGTAGGCGTCGCCCCAGAGCGCCGCGGTCAGGCGGTAGACGTCGCCGGCCGGGCCGATATAGGGCAGCTCCCAGTGCGCGCGGGCCGAGGCGCGCCGGGTGTCGGTGCCGCCGGTCCGGTAGAGCGAGACCAGGTTCAGGTCGAGGCCGAAGCGGTCGCCGCGCCGCGACGGCCGGCCGACATGGCTGTATTCCAGGAGCGGCAGCACCAGCGGCGTGTCGTCGGGATCGTCGTCGACCTCCAGGCCCTGGAAGGCATAGCCGCTGGCCGAGGCGAAGTTGCGGCCGCGGAAGCCCTCGACGAACAGGTCCGACGTCAGCGTGTCCTCGTTGCTGACGTTGTAGCGGCTGAGATAGGTGTCGTCGGTCGAGCGCGCGACATCGAAGCCCCAGCGCCAGGTATCGTCGATGTCGAACCGGCCGTCGCCGAACAGGTGGCCGCGGATCTCGCGGTCGTCGAGCTCGTTGTTGTCGTCGTCGCGCTTCTTCACGTAGGTGGCGCTGCCGGACAGCTTGTACTGGCCCTTGTCGGTGCGGGCGCGGTACTCGCCGGCCAGAACCACGCCTTCCTTGCTGGTGAACAGGGGCGAGAAGGTGGCGTCGCGGTTCGGCGCCAGATTGAAGTAGTAGGGCACGCGGAGCGTCAGGCCGAGGTCGCTGTCGCTGCCGACCGTCGGGGCGAGAAAGCCAGTCTTGCGCTTCACCGTCGGGTCGGTGTGCTGAAAGAACGGCGTATAGGCGACCGGGATGCCGTAGAACTCGAGGAAGGCGTCCTGGTAGCGGACCGTCTGCTCCTTGCGGTTATGGATGATCTTGACCGCCTTCAACTGCCAGAGCGGCGCCCGGTCGGGATTGTCGGGGCAGAGCCGGCAGGGGCTGTAGACCGCCTTCGACATCTCCGTGCGCTCGTCGGGAAAGCGGCGCGCGCCGTTCGCGGCGAACCGGGACTCGTCGCTCATCAGCACCCGGATGCCGCGCACGAAACCGCTGGTCAGCTCGTCGTCGAGCTCGAGATACTCGGCGAACAGGACGTCGCCGCTGGGCTCCAGCAGGCTGATGTTGCCGGTCGCGGTGACGACCCCGTCGCGCAGGCTGTAGTTGATGCTGTCGGCCAGCAGCACGCGGTCGTTCTGGCTGATCTCGACATTGCCGGTCGCGGTGACGGTTTCCAGCTCGTTGTCGTAGATGACCTCGTCGGCGCTGAGCAGGAACGGCACGTCGTCGACGGCCGCGCGCCCGTCCAGGCCCCGCGCCGCCGCGCCGGACAGGCCGGCGACCAGCAGGACGGCGGCCACGAGCGCGGCGATGCCGGTACGCATGAGGCCTCAACCGTCTTCGAGATGGAACAGCATCGTCAGCCCCAGCAGCGCGCAGACCCCGGTCGGCGTCCAGGCCGCCAGCACCACCGGGATGCTGCCGGCCATGCCGAGCGCGAACACCACGTCGGAGACGAAATAGAGCAGGAAACCCGTCAGCACGCCAAGCGCGATCAGCATGCCGGTGCCGCCGCGCCGCGTCATCCTGAGCGAGAAGGTCGCCGCCAGCAGCACCATGGCGCAGAGCAGCAGCGGCGTCGACAGCACGGCATGCCAGTGCAGCTTGTGGCGCAGGCCGGAGAAGCCGGCCGCCTCCAGCATGTCGATAAAGCCCGGCAGGGACCAGAACGAAAGCGTTTCGGGCGAGGCGAAGCTGTCCTGGATCTGGCCGAGGGTGAGGGAAGTGGGCAGCCGGTAGCGGTCGTACCGCTGGGCGCGCCGGTCGGGCCGGGTCAGCAGCGCGTCGGTCATCTGCCAATGGCCGTCCTCCAGGCGCGCGGTGGCGGCGTCGATGCGGCCGGCGAATTCGTCCGAGCCGCGGTAGAGGAAGACGATGACGTCGCGCAGCTCCATGCCCTCGGCCGAGATGCTGAGCGCGTGGACGACGGACTGGCCCTGCTCGTCCGCCTGGCGCAGCCACAGCCCGGTCGACGAGAAGGCGAGCAGGCTGGGCCGGTCCTCCAGGTAGCGCGATTCGAGATGCTCGTAGCGCGACACCATGGCGGAGGCCAGCGGGTTGAAGACGGTGACGACGAAGACGCCGATCAGGCCGGCGATCACCAGCGCCGGGGTCAGGAACTGCCAGACCGAAACGCCGGCCGCGCGGGTGACGATCAGCTCGTTCGTCCGGGTCAGGCGCGAGAAGGTCCAGATGCCGCCGAACAGCGCCGCGAACGGCAGCAGCTTCTGCGCCAGGCCCGGCAGCTTCAGGAGCGCCATCTGCACCACCACGGCGAAGGACGCCTCGTCCTCGCCGCTGGCCCGGCGCAACAGCTCGATCATGTCGATCAGGAACACCAGCGACACGAAGACGCCGAACACGAAGCCGACGCCGATCAGGAAGCTGCGGCCGAGATAGGCGGAAAGCGACAGCGACAGGTGCATCAGGCCGGCTCCGCCATGGCGTCGAGCGCGGCCGGCTTGTGCCGGCGCAGGATCAGGTAGATGCTGCCGCCGATCGCCAGCGCCACGTTCACGTAGATCAGCGGCGCCAGCGCCGGCACCTTGGCGGTGGCGTTCACCAGCCCCAGGCCGCTCAGCCGGAACAGCAAGGTCGCGCCCACCGCCATGGCGATGCGCGCGCCGTAGCCGCGGCGGCTGAACTGGCCGGCCAGGATGGCGGCGAGCGCGATCAGCGTGAAGGCGACGGCATAGAGCGGGTCGGCCAGCCGTTCATGCGCCTCGGCCAGCATGCGGTCGACGTTGTTGGCGTCGTCCTCGTTGTCGAGCGCCGGAAACAGCAATTCGTGCAGGTAGCGCTCGCTCGGCTCGCGCCAGCGCTCGCCGGGCAGGTCCAGGAACTGGGACAGGTCGAGCGTGTAGCGGTCGAAATCCAGCATGGAAAGCTGGCTGCTGGCCTGGTCGATCTGCTGCCGGTTGCCGTTGACCATGATGAAGCGCGGCCCCTGGGACGTGTTCACCAGCGCGCCGCGCTCGGCCATCATGGTCACCGGCCGGGCCCGGTCGCGGTTGTCGTGTACCAGGATGCCCTGCATCTCGCCGCCCGGCTCGCGCGCCCGGATATAGACGGTCAGGTGCTGGCCGATGGTGTTGAACGCGCCTTCCTGCAGCAGCACGTGCGCCGGGCTGTGGCGGAGCGAGGTGCGCAGGTCCTTGAAGGCCCGGTAGCCGGCCGGCATGAAGTAGAGCGTCAGCGTGTAGCAGAGAATGGTGGTCAGGCCGGCGACGACCAGCACCGGCCGGGCGACGGTACGCGGACTGAGGCCGGCGGAGAACATCACCGCCAGCTCGCTGTCGGCGCTGAGCCGGTAGAAGGCGTAGAGCACGGCCGCGAACAGGGCGATCGGCAGGATGGCGGTCAGGACCGTCGGCAGCAGCAGCAGGGTCAGGTAGAAGAAGAAGCCGGCCGACAGGCCCTTGTTGATGATCAGGTCGACCGATCGCAGGGACTGCGTCAGCCAGATCACGCCGGTCAGCGACAGGAAGAAGAACAGGAAGGGCCCGGCGAGCTGCCCGAGGATATATCGATGGAGCCTCTGCACGGCGCGCATCAT
>JANQKO010000667.1 GCA_028281075.1 Alphaproteobacteria bacterium
GGATGTCCATTCGGCTCTCCTTGGAAATCGATGTGTCAGCAACATCAGCTTCCTCGCTCGGGGCCGAATGGGCAACCTATTGAGAGATCACAGCTAGGCCGCGATGGCTGGCTGGGACTCATTCTCATTTCGGATTCGGATGCCCGTGGGTGGTGTCGCTATTTCGTCAGGATCAGCTTGCCGTTGCTGGTGCGGCGCAGGCGGTAGGCGTCGCCGTTATGGGCGATGACGACCTCGTCGGCACCCGCCAGCAGCTCGGCGCTGTTCAACACGCGCAGCCCGCCGAGGTGCGGCCGTGCCCACGATGTCGCCGGCTTCGTGGCGGGACCTCCGTCGAGAGGCCGGCCACCCATCCGAACCCGTCCGCCGAAACTCATTCGCCTCACCCGAATTCCACCGCCGAAGGACGATTCGTACCGCGAATGACTTTCATTATCAATATTATTGCGACCCATTCTCAATCCCGATGGCGGTCCGTTCGTTCATCCCTGCCGGAACACGCCGGGCAAGGATCAAAATGGGCGGCCGTTCGACGACTTGTTAATCTCTTTGACGCCTTTTCGGATCGAGCTTTCATATCTTCGGAAAGCGATCCGGGCCGGGCCGCCGCGAGGTCACTTCAGTGTTGCGATTGCGATGCAGTTTCAATACTTACACGAACAGCCGATTGACGTTCACGGCAAACGATCGCCGGATTTGAGATCAGGCACCGTCACAGCGAATGAGGTATCGAACATGTTTATCGCCATGAACCGGTTTCGCGTGCAGCGTGGCCAGGAGGACGCGTTCGAGCAGGTCTGGAAGCAGCGCGACACCCATCTGCAGACGGTGCCCGGTTTCCAGGAATTCCACCTCCTGAAGGGACCCGAGGAAGAGGATCACACGCTCTATGCCTCGCACACGGTCTGGGCCTCGAAGACGCATTTCGAGGACTGGACGAAGTCGGACGCGTTCCGCAAGGCGCACCAGGACGCCGGCACGCGCAAGAACCTCTATCTCGGCCATCCGAATTTCGAGGGCTTCGAAGTCGTGCAGGCGCTCTGAGAGCCCCAGCCGAAAAGGCGCCAATGAGATTGATGTTCTGGCGACCGGCCACCCCACCTGGTCATTGCCGGACTTGATCCGGCAATCCAGGCAGCACTTGCCCCGGCCTCGGTCCTGGATCACCGGGTCAAGCCCGGTGATGACGAAAAAGGCGTGGTTAACGGCTTGACATCAAACGCTTAGTTCAGAGTCAGAGTCGGAGGGTCCGTTCGAGAACCGGCGAAGGCGGACGGGCGTTCGCCGACTTCTTCGCGGCTGGCTTACCTAAAGACGAAGATCGGGCTGCTCCAGGCCTGGAAGCCGTCCTCGGTGGTGACGCAGACCCAGAGCGGGTTGTCGCCGGTCTCGGACAGGTCGACGGTCAGGCGCTCCGTCATCTCGCGCACCGGGTTCGCGTCCGGCAGCCGGAACACGCGCAGCCGGCGCGCGAGGCCGCCGGCCTCCAGCACCGTGTCCTCGAGGCCGATCTCGGCCAGCGGCATCTTCAGGTGGCCGTGATTGCAGGACAGGTCCAGCTCGCCGTCGGCCGGGCCGTCGAGCCAGACGTCGAAGCCGCCGAAATTGCCGGTGGTCATGGCGTTCCACTCGACCGCGCCGCTGGCGGCCTGCCGCAGCAGGCGCTCGTGGTTCCAGGCATTGATCTTGGCGAAACGCGCGATCTCGGCGCCGCCGAACGTGGCGCGGCCGATCCAGGTCGACTGCCGGCCACGGCCGCGATATTCGGCGCCGCTCCAGATCACCCGGACGCGGCTGCCCAGATCCGCCGTGCCGTAGGGCCGAAGCGTGGCGATGGTCTCGGTGCCGTTGCGTACCTCGATGCGCTCGATCGGCGCGCCGGCCGCGACCTCGATGCCGAGCTCGACCCGACCGTCCGTGGTCCGGGCGATGTCGCCCATCATCACCTCGGACACATCGTGCGAATTGGTCTCGGGATAGACGTTCGGGTCCTGCTCGAACAGGCGCGCGCCGCCGGCGAAGCGGGCGCGCACGTCGAGATGCAGGCGGCAGCCGGTGGTGCCGTAATGGTGCCGCCGGCGCAGGCAGTCGAAGATGCCGTCACGGGTCAGGTCGTCGGTGAGGAAGCAGGTCAGGCCGCCATAGGCGCCGAAGGTGGCGGCGCCGGGATAGCTGGCGCCGGGCCGGCCCTTGTGGCCGTCGCTGTTGCAGACGACGCCCGAGCGGTGGCCGAGCGGGAAGCCGTCGGTCAGCAGCCATTCGAAGGTGCCCCAGGCGGAATGGATCTCCATCGCCGTCTCGATCCTGGGATCATGCGCATAGGCGATATCGGCATAACGGCCGCCGACATGGGCATAGGCGAGGCAGTCCTCGTCGGCCAGTGCCTCGAACAGCACCGCCGCGTTGGGCGCGTCGGTGTCGATGTCGGACCGGTCCGGCAGCAGCGCGTGCGAGGAGCGCCGGATCTGCCGGCCCTCGTGGCGGAAATAGATGTTGCGGTCGCCGCCGACCGCCGTGTTGCCCGACCATTCGTAGCCCGGAAAGGTGACGAAGCGGTGGTCCTGGTGATACTCGGCCGTCAGCTCGTTCAGGAACGCCCAGAAGGCGTTGTTGACCTGAAAGTCGTTGGCCTGGTGGCTGGTGACGTCGAGGAAGGACCGGTCGCGGGCGAAATCGAAATACTCCCGCGCCGTGTTGATGCCGATGGATTCGCCGCTCTGGCCGTGCAGGTCGCCCCAATAGCCCGACATCGACCCGTCGCGGATAACGAGCGGTCCCGCTTCGGCGACCACCTCGTTGCCGTCGAGCACGCGCACGCGCAGGACGCCCGCGTCATCGGCCCGCAGGTCCTCGAAGGTCATGGCCTTGGTGCCGAGCGGATAGTCGACGCGCTCGGGCAGGCCGGTGACCGGCAGCGACGGCTCCAGCCGAAAGCTGCCCTCGGCCCGGTCGCTGGGATTGCCCCACATGTCCTCGGCCTTGAGGCCGAGCTGGAAACGCTCGCCCGGCCGGCGCAGCGACGGCAGCACGGCGCGCCAGACCGCCGGCTTGCCCGGCACGATCTCGATCGCCGGCGTTTCCGGCAGCGGCACGTAATGGCCGACGGCGCAGACATCGGCCAGCACCTTGAACTCGAAGGCCGATTCGCAGAACGTCTGCAGCTTCATGCCGGGCGAGCCCCGCGAGGTGTCGCCGAAGACGATGGTGACGGTGTCGCCCTCGCGCAGGTAACCGCCGTGCAGCCGCGCCGTCAGCGACCGAAAGTAAGGCCGCTGGTGGCCGGTGCCGCCATAGTCGAGGGCGATACGGCCGGAGCTGCTGTGCGCGGTGACATAGCCCGGCGCCCGCGGGTCCGTGGTCTGCAGGGCGCCCCAGTCGCCGACGAAGCGGAACACCACGCGGATGCTGCCGGTATCGTCGAGCCCATAGCGGCCGACCGTATAGACCAGCCGGAAGGTCTGCGGGCTGCGCACCTCGAAGGCGCCCTTCGGCCGCAGGTCGACATGGCCGTAGAGAACGGGGTCGGCGCCGGGCTGCGTCTCGGGCCAGACGGCGGCGACCTGTTCGGGATTGACGATCTCTGGGCACATCGGACCAAGGCTCCCTGGTTCTGCCGGGCCGGTCGGCGATGGTCGCCGGGGTCGGGCCTATCGACAATGGCCCTAAAACTATGTAGTTTTAAACATCGGGTCAACAATCGCGCGGCCGAACGGCAATGGCCGCCAAGCAGGGAGATCAGAATGAGTCATTCAACGACGCGCCGCGGCCTGCTGGCCGGCCTGGCCCTGACGGTCGCCGCCGCCACCGCCGGCCTGACCGCTTCCGAGCCCGCGTTCGCCGGTGCCTATCCGGCGAAGCCCGTGACCCTGGTCGTGCCCTACCGGGCCGGCGGCAGCACCGAGACCATGGCCCGCGTCTTCGCCAAGGCGCTGGGCGCCGAGCTCGGCCAGCCGATCGTCGTCAGAACCCGGCCCGGCGCCGGCGGCGCGGTCGGCGCCACGGAAGTCGCCGCCGCGGCGCCCGACGGCCACACGATCCTGTTCGCGGCCACCGCCTCGCTGCTCTGGCCGCCGCTGACGCAGAAGGTCGAATACGACCTGAACAGCTTCATCTACGTGGCGCAGATCACCGAGTACCAGCAGGCCATCGTCGCCAAGGCCGACGCGCCCTACGACACGCTGGCCGGGCTGATCGCGCATTCGAAGCAGGGCGGCGGCCTGAACTATGCCGACCAGAGCGCCATGTCGCGCGCCTATATCGACTTCATCGCGGCCAAGGAAGGCGTCGAATGGACCGGCATCCCGACCAAGGGCGGCGGCGAGATGGTGCCGTTCCTGCTGGGCGGCAAGGTCGACTTCGCCTGGAGCGGCGGCATCCACAACCGCTATGCCGGGAAGATGAAGGTGCTGGCCTCGATGAACAGCGGCCGGCTGATCGCCTCGCCCGACACGCCGTCGATCGGCGAGACCTACGGCATCGCCATGCCGAGCCAGGCCGTCATCGTGGCGCCCGCCGGCACGCCACGGGACGTTGTCGACACCCTGCAGGCCGCCATCGAGACCGCCACCAGGGACGCCGACTTCGCCGACCTGGTCGAGAACAAGCTGAAGTTCCCGGTCAAGTTCGTCGGCGCCACGGCCCTGCAGGCCGATATCGACCAGACCGTCACGGGCTTGCGGAAGGTGGTCGAGCAGACGCAATGACCCCGGCCGACGCCGGCGGCGAGACCGGTCCGGCCGGCACGACACCGGCGACCGATATCGCCGCCGGCGTCCTGCTGGCGATCCTGGCGCTGGCGGCGCTGTTCTGGATCGTGCCGGCCCATACCGAGACCGCCGTCGGCGACTACGACGTGTCGCCGGCCTTCTTTCCCCGTCTCGGCGCCGGCCTGGTCCTGGTCCTGGCGTTCACGCTGGTCGCCACCGGCACGCGGCGCCATCTGGCCGGCCACCGGGACGGCCGGCCCGGCCGGCGCGTGCTGGCGGAGCTGCTGATCTGGAGCGCCGCCGCCACGGCCACGGTCATCGGCCTGCAGGTCATCGGCTTCATCGCCACGTCGGCCCTCGTCATCGCCGGCTGGATGCTGCTGGCCGGCGAGCGGCGCTGGCTGCTGATCGGCGCGGCGGCGGTGGCCTTCCCGCTGGTCGTCGACACCGCGGCCTGGGTCTTCTTCACCGTCGACCTGCCGTAAACGCCGGACGGGCCGCGACATGCTGGAACAGCTCCTGACCGGTTTCGACGCGGCGCTGACCTTCGGCAATCTCGCCTTCATCGCCGCCGGCGTCGCGCTCGGCATCGTCATCGGTGTCATTCCCGGCCTCGGCAGCGTCACCGCGCTGGCGGTGCTGGTGCCGGTCACCTTCTACATGCAGCCGCTGGCCGCCATCGCCTTCCTGGTCGGCGTCAACAAGGGCGGCACGTCCGGCGGCGCCGTGCCGGCGATCCTGCTGAACGCGCCGGGCACGCCGGAGGCCGCGGCGACGGCGCTCGACGGCCACCCGCTCGCCCGCAAGGGCCAGGCCGAGAAGGCCATGAAGTTCGCGCTGTTCTCGTCGGTGACCGGCGATACCTTCTCGGACATCGTGCTGATCCTGGTCGCCGCGCCGTTCGCGGTGGTCGCGCTGCAGTTCGGGCCGCTGGAATTCACCGCCGTGCTGCTGTTCGCCTTCGCCCTGCTGTCGGGCCTCGCCGGATCGTCGCCGCTGAAGGGCCTGACGGCGATCTTCCTCGGCGTGTTTCTCAGCACCATCGGCCTCGATCCCATCGACAGCACGACGCGCATGACCTTCGGGCAGGTCCAGCTCTTCGACGGCCTGCCGCTGGCCGCCATCGCCATCGGCGCGCTGGCGCTGGCCTCGGTGACCGAGCAGTTGTTCGGGCTCTGGCGCGAGGGCGAAACCGCGACGGACCGGGCCGCCGCGCGGGGCGACCGGGCCGCCAACCGGCTGCCGTTCCGCACCTTCTTCGGCTATCGCAAGACGCTGCTGCGCTCGGCCTTCCTCGGCTCCGTCGTCGGCATGCTGCCCGGCCTCGGCGTGTCGCTGGCGGCGTTCCTGAGCTACGGCGCCGCGCGGCGGGCATCGTCCGACCCCGACAGCTTCGGCCGCGGCAACCCCGAGGGCATCGTCGCCACCGAGGCGGCGAACAGCGCCGTCGTCGGCGCCAACCTGGTGCCAACCATCGCGCTCGGCATTCCCGGCAATATCGCCGCGGCGCTGCTGATCGGCGCCTTCATGATCCACGGCGTGGTGCCGGGGCCGTTCATGATGACCATGCACGGCGAGCTGATCTACGCGCTGTTCGCCTCGATGCTGATCGCCAACGTCGTGCATCTCGCCATCGGCACCGTCGGCATCCGGCTCTGGGCCCATGTCGCCCGGGTGCCGCGCGGCGTGATCCTGCCGCTGGTCATCGTGCTCTGCATCGCCGGCGTCTACCTGCCGACGCAGTCCATGTTCGACATCGGCGTCATGCTGGCCTTCGCTGGCGTCGGCCTGGTCATGCGCCGCACCGGCTTTTCCGTGGTCTGCCTGGTCATCGGCTTCCTGCTGGGCGGCATGTTCGAAACCTCGCTGCGGCAGGCGCTTCTGTTGTACAAGTCCAACATGACCGCCGTCCTGCAAAGCCCGATCGCGCTGATCTTCCTGGCGCTGACGCTGTTCATACTCGTGCGCGCGTTCCGCCGCGGCTGACCGCCATGGCAGATGACGCAAGCGACCGCGCGACCGGCGGGCCCGACGACCTGGGCGCCTTCCTGCACCGCCGGTTGCGGGCGAACCTGGCGCAGCCGCGGCGCACCAAGCGCAGCGCGGTGAGGCTGGCGCTGACCGCGGCGATCCGCGAGGCCGTGCTCGGACCCGGCGATCGGCTGCCGCCGGAGACCGAGCTCGCCGGCATGCTGGACGTCAGCCTGGGCACGGTGCAGGCCGCGCTGCGCCAGCTTCAGCAGGTCGGCGTCATCACCCGCCGGCGCGGGGACGGCAGCAAGGTCGCCGTCAAGGCCGCCGACGATTCGCCGATCTGGCATTTCCGCTTCGCGCGGCGGCGCGACGGCGGCGGCGTGAGGCTGATCAACCAGACCGTCCTGCGGATCGATATCACGGCCGATCGGGGCGCCTGGACGGAATTTCTCGGGCCCCGCCCCGCCTATGTCCGCATCCGGCGCCGTTACGACGAGCCGGACTGCCGGCCGATCGGCGCCGAGATGTTTCTCGACCCGGCGCTGGCGCCCGGCCTGTCGCAACTGACGCCGGCCGATCTGGAGATGATCAATATCCGGGTGCACCTGTTCGAGCAGTTCGGCATCGAGACGACCGGGGCCGAGCATCGCGTGCAGACGGCCACGGCCGATGCCGAAACGGCGGCGAGATTCGGCATCGCGCCGGGCGAGGCGGTCTTCGAGATCCACGCCGAGGCGTTCTCGGCCGACCACAGGCCGACCTACTTTCAACGCATCTACGTGCCGTCGGCCGACTATGTCCTGCTGTTCCGAAACCTGATCGCGCGCTGAGCTCCCCTGTTTGATGGCGGTCTTGCCGGCCGGTGCCCCCGCCCGGTCATCCGACGAACAGGATGATGAAGGCGATGATCAGCGCGAACAGCGCGATCGCCTCGGTCAGCGCGAAGCCGAGCAGGCCGACCGGCTGCACCACCTCGCCGGCGCCGGGATTGCGGGCGATCGAGGAAATCCAGTCGGCGAAGATCTTGCCGAGCGCGAGCGCGACGCCCAGCAGCGGCAGCACGGCGAGCGAGGCCGCCAGCAGGCGGATGCCATCATCGGTCATGTATTGGTCTCCTTTTCATTGACGTGAGTGATGGAGCCCGGGGGCCGGCTTCTGCTAGTGCGCATGCAGCGCGTCCCGGATGTAGAGCGAGGTGATGAGGATGAAGATGTAGGCCTGAACCAGGAAGATCAGGCACTCGAAGCCGTAAAGCACGATCATCATGACCAGCGGCAGGACCGAGACGCCGAAGCCGGTCAGGCCGAGCGCCTCGGTCAGCATGACGCAGAAATCCGCGAACAGCTTGATCATGATGTGGCCGGCCAGGATGTTGGCGAAGATCCGCACGCCGAGCGTGATCGGGCGGAACAGGTATGAGATCACCTCGATGACGACGAGCACGGGCGCGAGGTAGAGCGGCGTGCCGGCCGGCAGGAAGAAGCGGAAGAAGCCCGCCCCCTGGTGGCGCACGGCCAGGATGTTCACGTAGGCGAAGACCGTCAGCGAGAGGGCCAGCGTCACCACCAGGTGGCTGGTGAAGGTGAACTTGATCGGCGTCAGGCCGATCAGGCTGCCGAACAGGATGAAAACGAACAGCGAGAACACGAACGGAATGGCCGATCGCGCCTCCTGTCCGGCGGTCTTGAGCACGGTGTTGGCGACGAAGGAATAGACCGCCTCGACGCTCGCCTGCATGCGGCCGGGCACCAGCGCCCGCTCGCGGATGCCGTACATCAGATAGGCGCTGACGAAGATGACCGTGGTGATCATCGCCTGCGCCGACGTGGTGAACGACATGTTGAGGCCGAACAGCTCGAGCGGCACCAGCACGTCGATCTCGAACTGCCTTATGGCGTAGGGGGCTTCCGGTTCGTAAGCCACAGACAAAAACCTCTCCCGCGCGGCGCACGTCATACTCACGGGCCGACGCGCAGGAGATGTTGGCTTGGCCGCGGAATTAAAACGGCTGAGTTGATCGGCTTTTCCGATCAGGCAACCGCGCCGGGGGCTATTGCATCACGGTCACCTCCGGCACCCGCCCGCGCAGGATGCCGCGGATCAGCGCGGCCAGCGCCGAAAACTCCTCGGCGCGCGCGGAGTGACGCCGCCAGACCATGCCGACCGAACGGAACGGCGCCCGCGTGCGCAGCGGCAGCGACACCACCTGCTGGTCGTCCAGCACCTCGGCCCGGACATAGAGCGCCGGCAGGAATGACAGCCCCATGCCCATGCCGACCATCTGCCGCAGCGTATCCAGGCTGGTGCCTTCATAGTCCAGCGACAGCCTGGCGCCGAACTGAACGCAGAGATCGCGGACCTGGTCGTGCAGGCGGTGGCCCTGCTCCAGCGACAGCACGGTTTCGCCTTCCAGGTCCGAGCGGTCGACATGCTTGCGTTTGGCCAGGCGGTGATCGCGCGGCACCACCACCCATAGCGGCTCGCGGAACAGCGGCTCGCTTTCGAGATCGGCGCCCTTGACCGGGGCCGGGAACAGCAGCAGGTCGAGATTGCCCTCGTCGAGGCCGGTCAGCAGCATGCGCGGCATGGCCTCGCGCACGTAAAGCCTGAGATTGGGATAGGTCTGGCGCAGTTCCGGCAGGATATGCGGCAGCAGATACGGGCCCAGCGAATGCAGGATGCCGAGCCGCAGGGTGCCGCCCAGCAGGGTCTGGTCGTGCTTGGCCAGCGCCACGATGTCCTGCACGTCCCGCAGGATCACCCGCGCCCGCGTCGCGATCTCGGCGCCGATCGGGGTCAGGATCACCCGCGCCCGGCTGCGCTCGACGAGCTGCACGCCGAGCTTCTTCTCCAGCTCGCTGAGCTGGCCGCTGAGCGTCGGCTGGGTGACGTGGCTGATCTC
>JANQKO010000669.1 GCA_028281075.1 Alphaproteobacteria bacterium
CGACCATGGGCAGGCGCACGGGACAGTCGTCGACCTCGCCCTGCGTCACGATCCGGGTGCGGCCGTCATGCACGATCGAGACGTCGAAGCTGGTGCCGCCCATGTCGACGGCGATCAGGTTCGGCGCGTCCTGGTGCCTGGCGATGGTCTCGGCCGCCAGCGCGCCGCCGCTCGGCCCCGACAGCAGCAGCCGCGCCGGCTGCTCGGCGGCGATCCGGGGCGTGGTGACGCCGCCGTTCGACTGCACCAGATAGACCGGGGCCGCGAAGCCGGCATCCGCCATGCGCGCCCGCAGCCGTTCCAGATAGCGCCCGACGACGGGCATTAGCAGCGCGTTCAGCGCCGTGGTCGAGGTGCGCTCGAACTCGCGGATCTCCGGGCTCACCGTGCTCGACAGCGAGACGAAGACGTTGCCGCAGCGTTCGGCGATGATCTCGCCCAGCCGCCGCTCGTGCGCCGGATTGGCATAGGCGTGCAGCAGAGAGACCGCCACCACCTCGGCGCCGGTCGCGGCGATGGCGTCGGCCACGCGCCGGGCATCGTCTTCGTCCAGCGCCCGCTCGATCGCACCGCGCGCCGTCATGCGCTCGGTCACGCCGAAGCGGTGCGCCCGTTCGATCAGCAGCGTGCGCGGCTCGGCCCGCATGCCGTAGACCTCTTTCCGGACGTGCCGGCCGATCTCCAGCACGTCCTCGAAGCCCGACGTCGTCACCAGCGCGCCGACCGGCAGCTTGCGCTCCAGCACCGCGTTGGTCGCGATCGTCGTGCCGTGCATCAGCCCCGAGACCTGGTCCAGCCCGAACCCGAACGCATCAGCCGCGCCGGCGATGCCGGCCAGCAGCCCTTCGGACGGATCGGCCGGTGTCGTCGGCGTCTTGAACGCCAGCGTCCGCCCGCTCGCTTCCTCCAGGATCTGCAGATCCGTGAACGTGCCGCCGATATCGATGGCGATCCGCACGGGACCGGAAAGTGACGTCATGCCGGAGTTACTCGCTTTGAACTGACCGCAGGCTATTCAAAGACTGCGAGCAAGGAGTGACCAGCTCGCCCCCTCACCATGTCATGCTGGCGAAGGCCAGCATCCATGGGCCTTTCCGGCCCGCGATGAGCGTAGGGTCGCATGCCGCTGGATCCTGGCCTTCGCCAGGATGACCAGTCGGCGTGCATGGTCGCGGACCGTGTCATCCGTTGCCCTGACTACCGATCCCGCCGCGAGACGCGGTAGGTGGAGGTGATGTGGGCGCAGGCGTCGGGGTCGCCGTCGGACGTCAGCCAGCATTCGAGATAGTGCAGCCGGCCGCCGCGGCGGACGATGCGGGCCTCGGCGATCAGGTCGCGGGCCTGGGCCGGACGGATGAAGTTGATGTTGAAACCGACCATCACCGGGATCACGCCCCGGCCCATGGCCGCCATCACGCAGCAATACATCGCCGTGTCGGCGAAGCCCATGACCATGGGCCCGGAGAACACCTGGCCGCTGCCGTCCTGCCAGGGCTCGGCGCCGACGAACCTGGGATCGAACGGCAGCCGCACGCGGATCGTGTCCGGCCCCACCGCCTCGACGATCTCGCCGTGATGGTCGACCGGCGGCAGGTTCTCGATGATCGCGCGCTCGGCCTGTTTCGGCGTCAGCGCCGGTGTCGGTGCGTCGATGTCGGCCATGGGCCTACTCCGCCGCCTGGCGGCCGGCGCCCGGCGGGCTGACGAAGCCCTGCGCGACGTCGTCGTCGATCAGGTCCCGCCGGCGTTCGGCCGGGTCGCCATAGCCGGCGCCGCCGCCGGTCAGCATGACGAGACGATCGCCCCGGCGCAATTCGAAGCTCTGCTTCGAGGCGAGCGGGATGGTCTCGCCGTCGCGGATCACATGCGTCGCGGCGAGCGCGCCCTCCTCGCCGCCGAACAGGCCCTCGGGCGGCACCCGGAAGCGGTCCGAATAGGTGGCGAAGGTGACGCCGTCCTTCAGGATCTCGTATTCCCGACGGAAGCCGAGGCCGCCGCGATACCGGCCGGCGCCGCCGGAACCGTCACGCAGGCTGTAGTCGGCGATGCGGAAGAAGTCGTATTCCATGTCGGTCGCTTCCACCGGCACGTTGCCGCAGTTCGACAGCGGGCTGTCGACCGCGTCGCAGCCGTCGGCCCCGGCGCTGGCGCCATAGCCGCCGCCGAAGATCTCCAGGTAGATCCGATAGCCGTCGTCGCCGAGATGGCTGAGGCAGACGACCTCGGTGCTGTCGAAGCCGGCGGCGATCACCTTTTCCGGCACGGCTTGCGCCAGCGCCTTCATGGTGGCGTTGAACGTGCGGTAGCCCGACAGCATGCGCGCGCGCACCGGCGCCGGCGGCTTCGGGTTCAGCAGGCTGCCATAGGGCGCCGTCACCGTGATCGGCCGCTTGCTGCCCTCGTTGAAGGGGATGTCGGGGCTGGTCACGACCGACTTCACGCAGGACAAGGCCGCCGCGATGGTGGACGCGAACGGGCAGTTCAGGTTGGTCTTCACCTGGTCACAGGTGCCGGTGAAATCGACCGCGATGGTCTCGTCCTCGACCGTCACCGTCGCCCGCACGGGCAGCGGCGTGTCGTTGACGCCGTCGTCGTCGAGCGCGTCCTCGCCGGAATAGACGCCGTTCGGCACCTGGCGGATGGCGGCCCGCATGCGCCGCTCGGAATAGGCCAAGAGCTCGTCCATCGCCGCCATGACGGTCCCGGCCCCGAACTTGGCGCACAGGGTCTTTACGCGCCGGGCGCCGGCGGCGTTGGCCGCGAACTGGGCGTTGAAGTCGCCGATGGTCTGTTCCGGCACGCGGATGTTGGCGCGGACCAGCCGCTCGAACGGCCCGCCGTGCCAGTCGCGATGCAGGTTGTACTTGCTGGGCGGGAAAACGATGCCTTCCTGGTGGATGTCGGTCGCTTCCGGGTTCAGGCCCGGCGCGCCGCCGCCGAGATCCAGGTGATGCGCCACCGTCGCCGAGAAGCCGACCAGCCCGCCGTCCACAAAAATCGGCGAGAACAGGAACACATCAGGGATATGCTGGCCGCCGTGATAGGGATCGTTGTTGATGTAGAAGTCGCCCTCTTCCAGCGTCTCCGGCGGGTACAACTCGGCGCAGGGCGCGAAGGTCGTGCCGATGGGCCCGAGCTGCATGGGGATCAGCTCGGCCTGCGCCACCACGTTGCCGCGCCGGTCCAACAGCGCCGCCGAGCAGTCGTTGGCCTCGCGCACGACGGGCGAATAGGCCGAGCGCACCAGCTTCACGCCCATCTCGCGCGCCGCCGCGATCAGCCCCTGCGCGATCACGGCCTGGTCGACCGGGTTCACGGCCATGGCGTCATTCCTCTCTCCGCATGATCAGATTATCGCAGGCGTCGACATCGGCGCGCCAGCCCCGGGGCACGTAGATCGTCGAGGTCGCGTCCTCGACCAGCAGCGGCCCGGCGAGCGTCGCGCCGCCGAAATCGCCGCGCGTCAGCAAGTGGCAAGTCAGCGCCTCGCCGCCGTCGAAGACGGTCGTCTCGCCGGCCGCGACGACGTCACGTTCCTCGGCGAGCGACGGCACGTCGCCCGGCGCGGCGGCGACCCCGAGCCGGAACGAGACGATCTCGGCCTTGTTGTCCCCGGCGTCGCCAAACTCGAACACCCGGTGGTGCGCCGCGTTGAACGCCGCCAGCAGCGTGTCGGCCGTCAGGGCCGCGAGCGCGTCCGTGTCCAGATCCACCGGCACCTCGAAGGCCTGGCCGACATAGCGCATGTCGAGCGTGTGGCTGAGCGCCGGATCGCCGGTGATGCCGAGGGCGGCGAAGTTCCGTCGGGCGTCGGCGGCCATCCCGGCGAACTGCGCGCGGACGGTATCGGGCGCGCCGGCGTCGACCGGCACTCGCCGCGTGCGCGTCTCGTACCGCACATAGTCGGCGGCCAGCAGGCCGAAGGCCGACAGCACGCCGGCGTTCGGCGGCACGCAGATCGTCGCGATCTCCAGCGCCTCCGCGACCCGCGCCGCGTGCAGCGGCCCGGCCCCGCCGAACGGCACCAGCACGTAGTCGCGCGGGTCGCGCCCGCGCTCGGTGGAGACAAGCTGGATGGCGCCGACGATGTTGGAATCGGCGATGCGCACGGCGCTGTCGGCCGCCGCCTCGGATGTCATCCCGAAGCGTTCGGCCAGTGGCGCGAAGGCCGCGCGCGCGGCGTCCGCGTCGACCGCCATGCGGCCGCCCAGAAAGGCCTCGGCCCGGAGCGAGCCGCGGATCATATGCGCGTCCGTGATCGTCGGCGTGGCGCCGCCGCGGCCATAGCAGGCCGGGCCCGGCTCGGCCCCGGCGCTTTCCGGACCGACCCGCAGCATGCCGCCGTCGTCGACCCAGACGATCGAGCCGCCGCCAGCGCCGACCGTGACGATGTCCAGCACCGGCGTGCGGATCGGCAGGCCGTCGACCTCGGTCTCGCCGGCGAGATGCGGCTTGCCGTCCGCCACCAGACAGACATCCGTGCTGGTGCCGCCCATATCGAGCGTGATGATGTTGTCAAATCCCGACAGGCCGGCCTGCCGCGCCGCACCGATCACGCCCGCCGCCGGGCCGGAGAACAGCGAGGTGATGGCGTTCCTCGCCATGCCTTTGGCCGGCAGCCGGCCGCCGTTCGACTGCATGACCGAGAACCGGCCGCCGAAGCCGCCATCGCCGAGGCTCGCCTCGAAGCGTGTCAGGTAGCTGTTGATCACCGGCTGCACATAGGCCGCCAGTGTCGTCGTCGAGGCGCGCTCGTATTCGCGGAACTCCCGCGTCACCCGCGTCGAGCGGGTCACCGCCAGGTCCGGGAAGCGCTCGCCGATCAGCCGTTCCAGCGCTTCTTCATGGGCCGGGTTGGCGAAGGCGTTCAGCAGGCAGATCGCCACCGCGCGGTAGCGGCCCGTGCCCAGCACCGCGTCGATCCGTTCGGCCGCCGCCGCCGCGTCGAGGGCGGCGACGACCGTGCCGTCGCCGTCGACGCGCTCGTCGATCTCGAAGCTGTCGCGGCGCGCCACCACCGGCCGCGGCTTGACGTAGCACAGGTCGTAGATCCGCCGCCGGTTATGCCGCTGCAGCAGCAGCAGGTCACGAAAGCCCTTGGTGACGAAGAACGCCACCGGCGCGCCCTTGCGCTCGAGGATGGCGTTGGTGGCGACGGTCGAGCCGTGCACCAGGTCGCCGACCCGGTCGAGGGCGATGTCGCCCGCCGCCAGCGCCGCCAGCGCACCCTCATCCGGCCGGGCCGGCGTGCTCGGCACCTTGGCGATGCTGACGCGGCCGCCGTCGATGGCGACCAGATCCGTGAACGTGCCGCCGACCTCGACGCCTACCCGCATGTCCCGCACTCCCCTGCCCCGCGCGGCGCATAGTATAAACGGCTCATCCAGGCTGCCTAGCTGTGATCTCTCAATAGGTTGCCCATTCGGCCCCGAGCGAGGAAGCTGATGTTGCTGACACATCGATTTCCAAGGAGAGCCGAATGGACATCC
>JANQKO010000687.1 GCA_028281075.1 Alphaproteobacteria bacterium
CGGCCGGCCTGTCGGCCGACGACCTGCCGCTCGGCCTGCAGGTCCTGGCGCCGTCCTTCGACGAGGAAACCATGTTCCGGGTCGCCGGCGTGCTGGAGGAGGCCGCCGGCTTCGACCGCGCGCCCGAGACCTGGTGGGGGGCGGCCTGATGGTGGCGGGCAACGGCAATCTCATCGCCGGCGCCAGCGGCGACTGGGAGGTCGTCATCGGCCTGGAGGTGCATGCCCAGGTCGTCTCCGAGGCCAAGCTGTTCTCGGGCGCGGCGACGGCCTTCGGCGCCGCGCCGAACAGCCAGGTCAGCCTGGTCGACGCGGCCATGCCGGGCATGCTGCCGGTGATCAACGAGACTTGCGTCGAACAGGCCGTGCGCACGGGCCTGGGACTTAACGCCGAGATCAACCATTACTCGGTGTTCGACCGGAAGAACTATTTCTATCCCGACCTGCCGGCGGGCTATCAGATTTCGCAGTACAAGAACCCGATCGTCGGCCACGGCACCGTCGTGCTGGACCTGCCGGACGGCGAGACGCGCGAGGTCGGCATCGAGCGCCTGCACCTGGAACAGGATGCCGGCAAGAGCCTGCACGACCAGCATCCGTCGATGACGTATGTGGACCTGAACCGGGCCGGCGTGGCGCTGATGGAGATCGTCTCGCGGCCGGATCTCCGATCGTCCGAGGAAGCCGGCATCTACCTGCGCAAGCTGCGGGCCATCCTGCGCTATCTCGGTACCTGCGACGGCAACATGGAAGAGGGCAGCATGCGCGCCGACGTCAACGTCTCGGTGCGCCGGCCCGGAGAGCCGCTGGGCACGCGCTGCGAGATCAAGAACGTCAACTCGGTGCGCTTCGTGCAGCAGGCCATCGACTACGAGGCCCGCCGCCAGGTCGACGTCATCGAGGACGGCGGCGGCATCGAGCAGGAGACGCGGCTGTTCGATACCGGCCGTGGCGAGACCCGGCCGATGCGGAGCAAGGAAGAGGCGCACGACTATCGCTACTTCCCCGACCCGGACCTGCTGCCGCTGCAGTTGAGCCACGAGTTCGTCGACCGCATCCGCGCCTCGCTGCCGGAACTGCCGGACCAGAAGAAGCGGCGGTTCATGGACGAGATGGGCCTGTCCGCCTATGACGCCGGCGTGCTGGTGGCCGAACGCGAGACGGCCGAGTTCTTCGAGACCGTCGCCGCGGGGCGCGACGCCAAGACGGCCGCCAACTGGGTTATGGGCGACCTCTTCGGCCTGTTGAACAAGGCCGGCCTGACGATTACCGAGGCGCCGGTCGGCGCCGCGCAGCTCGGCGGCCTGCTGGACCTGATCGCCGACGGGACCATTTCGGGCCGGATCGCCAAGGACGTCTTCGTCGAGATGTTCGCGAGCGGCAGGGACGCCGATGTCATCGTCGACGAGAAGGGCCTGAAACAGGTCTCGGACACGGGCGAGATCGAAGGCCTGGTCGACCGGGTCATGGCCGAGAACGACGACAAGGTGGCGCAGTTCCGCGACGGCAAGGAGGCCGTGCTGGGCTGGTTCGTCGGCCAGGTCATGAAGGCGACCAAGGGCCAGGCCAACCCGAAGGTGGTGAACGAGGTGCTGCGCCGGAAGCTGGCGGGCTGAACGGCGTCGTGAGCGGGGACGCCGACCACCAGGCCATCCGGGCGTTCTTCGCCGAATGGGGCGGTTACGTGGCGGCCGTCGATTTCGAGGCGGCCCGGCCGCTGTTCGACGACGCCGTCATCGGCTTCGGCACCTTCATGGATACGGTCGTCGGCCTCGACAATCTGGAGCGCGGACAGTGGCGGTCGATCTGGCCGACCATCGAGGACTTCCGCTTCAACCTCGACAGCCTGAAATGCGTGGTCGCGCCCGACCGCCTGCTGGCCATGGGCGCGATCACCTGGCATTCGACCGGCATCGCCGAGAACGGCGCGCGCTTCGACCGGCCCGGCCGCGCCACCGTCGTCTTCACGCGCGCCGACGTCAGCCAGCCGTGGCGTGGCGTGCACACGCATTTCTCCCTCAACCCCGGCACGCCGCAGCGTTCCTACGGCGGCGCCTGACGCGCTATACTCGCGCCCGATCGGCAACGGGAGGGAGGACGCGATGAGCGTGGCGACAAGCGACGAAGCGCGCGGCGAGGCCACCATATCCGGCTGGCACAAGGGCAAGCTGCACATCAGTCACGACAGCGAGGAAGCCTATGACGCGGGCCTGCGGGGCTATTTCGAGTACCGCGATCTCGGCATGGTCGAGGCCACGGGCGGCAAGATCCGGGCGCACGTGATCCGGCCGAACGCGCCATGCAAGGAAGCGGGCGACCTGCACCACCACACGCTCGACTTCCAGATGGTCTATGTGCTGAAGGGCTGGGCGCGGGTCTATTTCGAGGGCACGGGCGAGGTCATGTTCAAGGAAGGCACCTGCATGTACCAGGAGCCGGGCATCCACCACCGCGTCATCGAATGGTCGGACGACTACACGGTCATCGAGATCACCAGCCCGGCCGATTTCGAGACCGTCTCGATCGCGCCCTGACACCGTGCCGGCGCTGCGATCGGAATTCCTGTTCGAGCTGCGGATCGAGCTCGAGGGCTCGCATATCGTCGGCCGGACGCCCATGGGCTTGCGGCGCATGGACTATTTCACGGGCGGGCATGTGAAAGGACCGCGCGTCAACGGCGTTGTCCTGCCCGGCGGGTCGGATGTCCTGACCGGCCGGGCCGACGGCGCCATGCTGCCGGACGTGCGGCTGACGGTCGAGACCGACGACGGCGCGCTGATCTATGTGAACTATCGCGGCATCCGCCGCGGGCCCGAGGACGTGATGGCGCGCATCGCCGCCGGCGAGGACGTGCCGCCGGACTCCTACTATCTGCGCAACGCGCCGTTCTACGAGACCGCCGACGAACGCTATGCCTGGCTGAACGAGATCCTCTCGGTCGGCGTCGGCCGGCGGCTGCCGGGCGCGGCGGTCTATGACGTGTTCCGGATTCTCTGACATGGACGCGCCGGCCGGCATAACACCGCCCGAAATCGCCGCGCATATCGCGGACGGCGGGCAGCGCTACACCTCGCCCTGCGGTAACGGCCGCATGGTCTGGCATGTCTGGGGAGAGGGACCGCCGCTGGTGCTGCTGCATGGCGGCTTCGGTTCGTGGATGCACTGGATCCGCAACGTCCTGCCGCTCAGCCTGCGTTACACGGTGATCGCGGCCGACCTGCCGGGCCTCGGCGACTCGGACGAGGCCCCGGCCCCCTATACGGCGGAGAGCCTTGCCGACATCGTGGCGGCCGGCATCGATGCCCGCGTGCCCCAGGGCCAGCGCTATCACCTCGTCGGCTTTTCCTTTGGCGGCCTGCTGGGTGGTCATGTCGCCGGCCTGCCGGGATCGCGGGCCGCCTCGCTGACGCTGGTCGGTCCCGGGGGACTGGGGCTGCGCCGAGGGCCGAACCCGGATCTGCGCAACTGGCGGCGGGCGGCGTCGGAGGCCGAGCGGGCGGAAATACAACGCCATAACCTCGCCGCCTTCATGATCGCCGAGCCATCGCGGGTCGACGACCTGGCGGTGCACGTGCAGATCGAGAACACGCGGCGCGGCCGCACCCGCAGCCGGCCGATCGCCGTCACCGACACGCTGGCCCGGGCGCTGCCGCGCGTCACCGTGCCGGTCACGGCGATCTGGGGCGATCGGGACGTGACGGCGGCGCCCTATTTCGACGAGCGGAAATCGCTGCTGCGGTCGATACGGCCCGACAGCGGCTTCCACCTGATCCCGGGCGCCGGCCATTGGGTGCAGTACGAGGCGGCGGACCGGTTCAACGCGCTGCTGTTGGACGTGCTCGACCGGACGGCGTCGGGCGGATAGGGACGGGCCGCGGAGCCTGGTTAGGTCAGGCAGGCCGGATCGAAGGCATAGTCGCCGGCGAGCCAGCCCAGCACCTCGTCGGCGAGCGGATGGCCCCGGAAATCGCCGTAGCGGCCTTCGAGCGCCCGGCGTTCGGCGGCCGACAGTCGGTCGAGACCGGTTTCCTGAAACAAGGGCAGATCCCCCGCCACCGCCGCGCCAAGCTCGGCGCCGCACAGCGCGCGGCAGGCGTCGGCGAAGGACCGATCCGGATCGTAGGCGTCGCCGTGGCGGTAGCTGTCGGCGAGGCTGCGCAGCGGGATGCGCGACAGCCAGGCCTGGTTCATGGGATTGACGGCATGGCCGGCGAGGCGCTCGCGCAGCGCCGGTGGGCGGTCGCGGAACGGACCGATGTGCAGGAACGGGGCCATGGCCGCGCCGTCGTTGACGGGATAGTTGTCCCAGAGAAAGGGTTCACGGCCGAGTCGGGCGGCGACGTCGTCGAGGTGCGCGGACGGATAGCGGCGGGAGCAGACCTTCGGTCCGGTCCAGAAAATGTCGATCCCGGGCGCCAGCAGCCGGCCGAGATCGTCGAGATAGCCCGCCGGCATGGGGCCGAACACCTTCTCCAGCACAGGATCGGCGCTGTAGTAGGTCGGGCAGACGATGATCCGACCGGCCGTGCTGGCGGCGCGGATATCGTCGACGATGGCGGCCTGCCGGGCGGCGAGCGCCGGCGTGTCGCCGCGCATGTCGTCGAACAGGACGCAGAGGATGTCCGGCTCGACCGCGTTCAGTTGCCGGACCCTGGCGCGGAGCGCGGCCGGGTCATGGGCGTCGTCGAGATGCAGCTCGAACGGACTGAAGCCGAGCCCGAAACGCAGCCCCTTGGCGCGATAGCCGCGCGACAGCGCGGCGACCCGGGCGACGGTGTCGTCCGGCCAGGGCTCGCGCCAGCGCCGCCGCAGATGGCGGTCGTCCTTGGGCGCGTAGATGTAGAAGTCGAAGCCGAGGCCGGCGAGGAAATCGGCGTAGGCGGCGCGGTCAGGCCAGGACCATGGCCTGCCGAAGAACCCCTCGATGACGCCGACGGCCCCGGTCATTGACCCTCGGACGACAGATAATCGTCGAGCCAGCGGGCCGTGCGCAGCAGGCGGGCATCGTCGCCCCGCCGGCCGACGAGCTGCGCGCCCATGGGCAGGCCGTTCCGCGCCGTCAGCACCGGCAGGGTGACGGCGGGCGTGCCGCAGAAGGTCCACAGGCTGTTGAAGGCCGGATCGCCGGTGCTGTCGAGGCCGGACAGCGCCGGGCCGGCGGCGGCCGGGGTCAGGATCGCGTCGAAGCGATCGAAGATCTCGTCGAGGCCTTGATTGAGGACCGCCGGCCCGTCGCGGGACATGAGATAGTCGCGGGCCGAAATCTGTCTCGCCTCGTCCAGCAGGCTCTGCATCGTCGGGCTGAGGCGGTCGCGGCCGCGCCGCTCGTAGGCGGCGTAGTTCTTGCCCATCTCGGCAAGGAACGTGAACCGGTGCTGGGCCAGCGCCTCGGCGAAGGGCGGCGGCAGCTCGACCGCGGCGCACCGCGCGCCGAGCGTCTCGCAAAGGTTCGCGAAGGCGTCGGCCGTGTCCGGCGCCGCCATGTCCCAGGCCGGCTGGCGCACGAAGGCCAGCGACGGGGCCACGGGCGGCGCGGTCCGGCCGATCTCCAGCAGGCGCGGCGCCGGCCGAACCGAGGTCGCGGGGTCGTCCGGGTCATGGCCGAACAGCGCGTCGGCCA
>JANQKO010000688.1 GCA_028281075.1 Alphaproteobacteria bacterium
GGGCCGGCCTGGCCGGCGGCGTGGCCGGCGCCGCCCTCGTCGGCGCCGGGGCGGCGAAGACGACGGGGCTGGGCGGCATGCCGGGGCTGGTCCTGGTCAGCGCCGTTCTCGCCGCCTTCTCGCAGGTCGGCGACCTGGCGGAATCGGCGCTCAAGCGGCATTTCTCGGTCAAGGACAGCGGCGCCCTGATTCCCGGCCATGGCGGCATTCTCGACCGGCTCGACGCGTTGCTGTTCGTGCTGCCGGCCGCCGCGGTCCTGGTCTGGCTGGGCCTGGGGGACGGGCCGGCATGGTGATGGAGCTGGCGGCATCGGAAGCGCCGCCGCGCCGGGTCAGCATCCTCGGCGCCACCGGCTCGGTCGGCTGCAGCACGCTCGACCTGATCGCGCGCAATCCGGCCGCCTACGAGGTCGAGGCGCTGACCGCCTACCGCAACGTCGATCTGCTGGCTGAACAGGCGCGCCGGCTGGGCGCCCGTCTGGCGGTGATCGGCGATCCCGACCGCTACGCCGACCTGAAGGCGGCGCTCGCCGGCAGCGACGTCGAGGCGGCGGCCGGCGAGGTGGCGCTGGTCGAGGCCGCCGACCGGCCGGCCGACTGGGTGATGGCGGCGATCGTCGGCGCCGCCGGCCTCAGGCCGACCCTGGCGGCCGTCGGCCGCGGCGCCATCGTCGCGCTGGCCAACAAGGAGTGCCTGGTCTGCGCCGGCGAACTGATGCTGGAGCAGGTGCGCCGCAGCGGCGCGACCCTGCTGCCGGTCGATTCCGAGCATAACGCCATCTTCCAGGTCTTCGACTTCGACCGGCCCGAGGCGGTCGAGCGCATCATCCTGACGGCGTCGGGCGGCCCGTTTCTGCATTTCGACCGCGCCGCCATGGCGGGTGTCACGCCGGCGCAGGCGATCGATCATCCGAACTGGGAGATGGGCGTCAAGATCTCGGTCGATTCGGCGACCATGATGAACAAGGGGCTGGAGCTGATCGAGGCGGCCTATCTGTTCCCGGTCGACGGCGGGCAGATCGAGATCCTGATCCATCCGCAATCGGTCGTGCACTCGGCCGTCGCCTATCGCGACGGCTCGGTCCTGGCCCAGCTCGGCGCGCCGGACATGCGGACGCCGATCGCCTACACGCTGGGCTGGCCGGCGCGGATCGAGACGCCGGCGCCCCGGCTGGACCTGGCGGCGGTCGGCCGGCTGGACTTCCAGGCCCCGGATACCGAGCTTTTCCCGGCCATCCGGCTGGCCCGGCAGGCCTTGCAAACCGGCGGCGCGGCGCCAACTATCCTCAATGCCGCCAACGAGGTCGCCGTCGAGGCCTTCCTGGCCGGCGGGATCGGGTTCCTCGACATCGCCGGCGTTGTCGAGGAGACTTTGCAGCGGCTCGCGCAATCGCCGGTCGGCTGCCTCGACGAGGTCGACCAGGCCGACGCCGATGCCCGCCGGATGGCATCCCACCTGGTCGCCGGCGTCCGGCCGGCGGCGGGCCGGCAAGCGTAGCGAAGGACCACCGTCAGCATGGATATCCTCACCGGTCTCGTGACCTATGTCCTGCCGTTCCTGGTCGTTCTGACCGTCCTGGTCTTCGTGCACGAGATGGGCCATTACCTGGTGGCCCGGTGGAACGGGGTGCGCGTCGAGGTGTTTTCGATCGGTTTCGGCCCGGAGCTCTACGGCTGGACCGGCAAGAGCGGGACGCGCTGGAAGATCGCCTCGATCCCGCTCGGCGGCTACGTGAAGTTCTTCGGCGACAGCAATGCCGCCAGCGCCGCCGACAAGGACCTGGTCTCGACGCTCAGCCCGGAGGAGCGGGCGGTGTCGTTCCATCACAAGCGCCTGGGCCAGCGGGCCGCCATCGTCGCGGCCGGGCCGATCGCGAACTTCCTCTACGCCATCGTCGTCCTGGCCGGCCTGTTCGTTTTCTTCGGCCAGCGGATCACGCCGCCCGAGATCGGCCGGGTGCTGCCGGACGGGGCCGGCGCCGTGGCCGGCCTGATGGCGGGCGACGTGGTGCTGGAGGCCGACGGTGACAAGGTGACGCGGTTCGAGGACCTGAACGAGGCCGTGTTCATGAACCCGGACCGGACCATCCCGGTCGTCGTCCGCCGGGACGACGGGACGCTGACGCTGTCGGTGACGCCGAGGGCGGTCGAGACCGATCCGGCGAACGGCCCGGTCAGCATCTTCGGCGTCATCGACGTGTTCCCGGCCAACAAGGCGGTCATCGGCGCGGTCCGGCCCGGCAGTCCGGCCGAAGCCGCCGGCTTCCGGCCCGGCGACCACATCATCCGCATCGACGACGCGCCGATCGGGAACTTCGAGCGCCTGCAGGACGTGGTCGCCGGCAGCGCCGGCCGCGAGTTGCGGGTCGATGTCCGGCGCGACGGCGGCGAGGTCCGGCTGCGGGTCGCCGCCGAACGGCATACCAGCGAGACCGCGGGCGGTGTCAGCGTCGACCGCTGGCTGCTGGGCATCGAGCGCGCGCCGCGGCCGCTTTACCGTCACGGGCCGCTGGGCGCCGTGGTCGAGGCGGTGAAGGTCTCCGTCAACATGGTCGACCGCACGTTCGAATATGTCGGCCAGATGATCGTCGGCACCCGGGGCACAGAAGAGCTCGGCGGCCCGTTGCGAATCGCGCATGTGTCCGGGCAGGCTGCCCAGGGCGGCCTGGAGCAGCTCGTCCTCCTCTCCGTGCTGCTGTCCCTTAATCTGGGAATTATCAATCTGTTTCCCGTTCCCGTACTCGACGGCGGGCATTTGTTGTTCTATGCCTGCGAAGCCATCCGCGGCAGGCCGTTGACCGAGCGGATGCAGGAGTATGCTTTTCGCGTCGGCCTGATGATGATATTGGGCCTTACCGTATTCGTGACGTGGAACGATCTCGTCAACCTGCGGGTGGTCGAGTACATCGCCGGCCTGCTTTCATAGAAGCCGGCCCGTCGCCAAGGGAGGAGTTGTGCTGCGTAGCTTGAGGCTCGGCTTGGCCGCGGTTCTCCTGATCGTCGGAGCCGCGGCGCAGGGCGCGAAGGCGCAATCGGGCAGCGGCGTTATCAGCGAGATCAGGGTCGAGGGCAACCAGCGCATCGAGGCCGATACCGTCCGCTCCTATATGGGCCTGGCCCCGGGCGAGGCCTATGATCCCGCGCGCGCCGACCGGGCCCTGAAGGCGCTGTTCGCGACCGGCCTGTTCGCCGACGTGTCGGTCCGCCAGCAGGGCGCGGCGCTGGTGGTGTCCGTGGTCGAGAACCCGATCATCAACCGCCTGGCCTTCGAGGGAAACCGGCGCATCGGCGACGACGTCCTGGAGCAGGAAGTCCAGCTCCGGCCGCGGGTGGTCTATACCCGCAGCCGCGTCCAGGCCGACGTCCAGCGGCTGCTGCAGGTCTACCGGCGCAGCGGCCGCTTCGCCGCCACCGTCGAGCCGAAGGTCATCCAGTTGCCGCAGAACCGCGTCGACCTGGTCTTCGAGATCAGCGAGGGGCCGCTGACCGGCATCCGGCGGATCGACTTCATCGGCAACGAGGCGTTCAGCGACGACCGCCTGAAGCGCGCCGTCATCACCAAGGAGACCCGCTGGTACCGCTTCCTGACCAGCGACGACAGCTACGATCCGGACCGGCTGACGCTGGACCGCGAATTGTTGCGCAAGTTCTACCTGGAACGGGGCTATGCCGACTTCCGCGTGGTCTCGGCCGTGGCCGAGCTGACCCAGGATCGGGATTCGTTCTTCATCACCTTCACCGTCGACGAGGGCGAGATCTACAGCTTCGGCGAAGTCTCGGTGACGTCGACGCTGCGCAACCTCGACCCCGAAACCCTGCGCGTCTACCTGAAGACGGCCGAGAGCGAGACCTACAACGCCGAGCAGATCGAGGACAGCATCGAGGATCTGACCTTCGCGCTGGGCGAACTCGGCTACGCCTTCGTCGATGTCCGCCCGCGCATCGACCGGGACCGCGAGAATCGCCGGATCGCCGTGACCTACGACATCAACGAGGGGCCGCGGGTCTATGTCGAGCGTATCAACATCACCGGCAACGTGCGGACGCTCGACGAGGTCGTACGGCGCGAGTTCCGCCTGGTCGAGGGCGACGCCTTCAATACGGCCAAGCTGCGCCGGTCGCGGCAGCGCATCCGCGGCCTCGGCTTCTTCGACAAGGTCGAGGTGACGCAGGACCAGGGCACCGCGCCGGACCGGGTGATCGTGAACGTCGACGTGCAGGAGCGTTCGACCGGCGAGCTCAGCTTCGGCGCCGGCGTCTCGTCGTCGGAATCCGTCATCGGCGACGTCAGCATCCGGGAGCGCAACCTGCTCGGCAAGGGCCAGGACCTGCGCGCCTCGGTCAGCGTGTCGGCCCGCCGCCAGCAGCTCGACCTGTCGTTCACCGAGCCCTATTTCCTGGACCGCAACCTGGCCGCGGGCGTCGACGTCTTCAACATCGAGCGCGACCAGCAGGACCGCTCGTCGTTCGACGAGGAATCGACGGGCCTGCGGCTGCGCTCCGGGTTTCCGATCACCGAGAACCTGCGCCAGAGCGTGCGCTACACGCTGCGCCGCGACGATATCAGCGACATCGACGACGACACCTCGCAGTTCATCCGCCTCGACGAAGGCGAGGCGACGACGTCGGCGGGCGGCTACGACTTCACCTACGACGTGCGCGACGACAGGTTCGAGCCGAACAACGGCTATATCATCCGCTTCGGCCAGGAGTTCGCCGGCGTCGGCGGCAGCATCAGATACATCCAGACCACCGGCGGCTGGGCCTACTATTATCCGATCTTCGAGGAACTGGTCGGCAGCATCTCGCTGAAGGGCGGCCATATCGAGGGCCTGGGCGAGGATATCCGCGTCACCAACCGGTTCTTCCTCGGCGGCGAGAGCTTCCGCGGCTTCGAGGCCGGCGGCGTCGGTCCGCGTGACGACGAGACCAACGATTCCATCGGCGGCAACGTGTTCTACGTTGCCACCGGCGAGCTCAGATTTCCGCTCGGGTTCGCCGAAGAACTTGGTATTCTTGGCCGGATATTCACCGAGGTCGGCACGCTGACCGATCCCGACGTCAGCGGCCCGGCGCTGCTGGACACGAAGTCGTCGCGCGTGTCCGCCGGTTTTGGCCTGTCCTGGCGCTCGCCGTTCGGACCGATCCGGGTGGATATCGCGCAGCCGATCGTGAAAGAAGATTTCGACGAGGAAGAGTTGTTCCGCTTCAGCTTCGGCACGAGATTCTGATGCGCTGTCGGGTGCTAGCCGCGGCGCTGTGCCTGCTGGCCGCCGCCTGGACCGCTACCGGCGGGCAGGCCCGGGCGCAGGAGATCCCGACGGCGGTGATCGCCGTCCTCGATTCCCAGATGGTGATGCGGGACTCCGCGGCGGCCAAGGATATCCGCCGCCAGATCGAGGCCTATCGCAAGGCCTACCAGGCCGATATCGCCGGCGAGGAGCAGGCGCTGCGCCAGGAGGAGCAGGATCTGAAGGGACAGCGCGCGATCCTGTCGCCGCAAGCGTTCGAGGAACGGCGGCTGGCCTTCGAGCGCCGGGTCATCGACGTGCAGCGGCGGGTGCAGGACCGCATGCGCCAGCTCGACCGGTCGTTCGAGCGGGCGATGAAGGACGTGCGCGACGCCCTGATCCCGATCGTCGCCGACCTGACCACCAAGATGGGCGTCAACGTCGTGGTCGACAAATCCCAGATCATGTTCGCGACCAAGGCTCTCGACATCACGCCACAGGTGATCGAACGGCTGGATCAGAAGCTGCCCGGCGTCGAGGTTCCGCAGCCGGCGAACTAGCGATGGCCGATCCGCGTTTCTTTCAGAACCAGGGGCCATTCAGCCTGGCGCGGCTCGCCGATCTGAGCGGCGCCGCCGTTGCCGACGGGACCGACGCCGAGATGGCGGTCCGCGACGTGGCGCCGCTGCAGCAGGCGGACAAGGGCTGCATCAGCTTTCTCGAGAACCCCGCCTACCTCAAGGCCTTTCAGAACAGCGACGCCGGCGCTTGCGTGGTGCATCCCCGGTTCGCCGACCGGGCACCGGCGGGCATGGCGCTGCTGCTGGCGGACAGGCCCTATCGTGCCTATGCGCTGATCGCCCAGGCCTTCTATCCCGAAGCCGCGGCGCCGGCGGGCATCGATCCGACGGCGGCGATCGATCCCGCCGCGCGGCTGGGCGACGGCCTTGCCGTCGGCGCCCATGCCTGCATCGGCGCCGGGGCCGAGATCGGGGCGGGCACCCGCATCGGGCCGAACGCGGTGATCGGCGACGGCGTGATCGTCGGCGCGCATTGCCGGATCGGCGCCGGCGCGACCGTCAGCCACGCCCTGATCGGCGACCGGGTCGTGCTCTATCCGGGCGTGCGGATCGGACAGGACGGCTTCGGCTTCGCCCCCGACCCGGCGGGGCACGTGAAGGTGCCGCAGATCGGCCGGGTGATCATCGGCGACGGCTGCGAGATCGGCGCCAACACGACCATCGATCGCGGCTCGCTGCAGGACACCGTGATCGGTGACGGCTGCTGGATTGATAATCTGGTGCAGATCGGGCACAACGTACGCCTGGGTCGCGGCTGCATTATCGTGGCGCAAGTGGGCATTTCCGGGAGCACCAGGCTGGGCAACTTCGTCGCCGTCGGCGGTCAGGCCGGCATGGCCGGCCATCTGACTATCGGTGACGGCGCCGAGATCGGCGCCCAGAGCGGTATCATCGGCGATGTCGCGCCGGGCGCGCGTGTGGTCGGATCGCCGGCGGTGCCGGACAGGTTGTTTTTCCGACAGATGGCCATGCTGCGGCGGCTGGCACAGAACAGGAACCAGAAGCCATGACGGACACGTTGCCGGCCGAGGCGTTGGGCACCGCGGATATCGGCCGGATCGTCGAGATGATTCCGCATCGCTATCCGATGCTGCTGATCGACCGGGTGGTCGACCTGGTGGCCGACACCAGCGCCGTCGGCATCAAGAACGTGTCGATCAACGAGCATCAGTTCCAGGGCCATTTCCCGTCCCGGCCGGTCATGCCGGGGGTGATGATCGTCGAATCGATGGCGCAGACGGCCGCCGTCCTGGTCGTGCACACGCTGGGGGCCGACGCGGAAGGCAAGCTGGTCTATTTCATGTCGATCGACAATTGCCGGTTCCGGCGGCCGGTGACGCCGGGGGACGTGATGCACATTCACGTCACCAAGGACCGCAGCCGGGGCAATGTCTGGCGTTTCGCGGGCGAGGCGAAGGTCGACGGACAGCTTGCCGCCGAGGCGAAGTTCGCCGCGATGATCCTCGACGAATAGGCCCGATCCATGTCCGATGTTCATCCGACCGCGATCGTCGACGACGGCGCCCGTCTTGGCGCGGGCGTCCGCATCGGCCCCTACAGCACGGTCGGGCCCGAGGTGACGCTGGCCGACGGCGTCTCGCTGCACGGCCATGTCGTCGTCACCGGACGGACCATGGTCGGCGCCAACACGGAAGTCTTCCCGTTCGCGACGATCGGCTCGCCGCCGCAGGACAAGAAGTTCGCCGGCGAGGACTCCGAACTGACGATCGGCGCCGACAACGTGATCCGCGAGCATGTGACGATGAATCCCGGCACGGACGGTGGCGGCGGGGTGACGCGGATCGGTAATGGCGGCCTGTTCATGGTCGGCGCCCACGTGGCGCATGACTGCCAGGTCGGCGATCAGGTGATCCTGGTCAACAACGTCACGCTGGGCGGCCACGTCGTCGTCCAGGACCATGCCATCGTCGGCGGCCTGAGCGGCGTGCACCAGTTCGTCCGCATCGGCCAGCACGCCATGGTCGGCGGCATGTCGGCGGTCGAGAGCGACGTCATTCCCTATGGCTCGGTGATGGGCAACCGGGCCTATCTGAGCGGCCTCAACATCGTCGGCCTGAAACGGCGCGGCTTCGCGCGCGAGCGGATCCACGCGCTGCGCAACGCCTACCGCCTGCTGTTCGCGGCCGAGGGCACGATGCAGGAGCGGCTGGCCGATGTCGCCGAGATGTTCGCCGACAACCCGCTGGTCATGGACATCGTCGCATTCATTCGCGCCGATTCCTCGCGCGCGCTCTGCCAGCCGAAAAACGGCCGTGGCGGCTAAGCTCGGGATTCTGGCGGGCAGCGGCGATATTCCGGCCCGCCTGGTCGCCGCCTGCCGCGCGGCCGGGCGCGAGGTCTTCGTCGTCGCCTTCAACGGCGAGACCGATCCCGGCACCGTCGCGGACTGCGACCATGTCTGGCGCGACATCGCCGCCGTGGGCGGCACGGTCGATGCCCTGGCGTCGGCCGGCTGTGAGGAGGTCGTGCTGATCGGCCCGCTGCGCCGCCCGCAATTCTCCACCCTGAAGCCGGACTGGCGCGGCGTGAAGCTGCTGCCGCGGATCATCCGGGCGGCGCGCGCCGGCGACGATGCCCTGCTGACGGTGATCGTCCGCTTCCTGGAGGAGGAAGGCTTCCGGGTCGTCGGCGCCGACGCGATCCTGACCGACATGGCCGCGCCCCGGGGCGACCTGGGCGCGCATGCGCCGTCCGAGGAAGACCGTGCCGATATCACCCGCGGCATCGAGGTCGGCCGCGCGCTGGGCGCGGCCGATGTCGGACAGGCCGTGGTCGTGCGCGGCGGCCTGGTGCTGGCCGTCGAGGCCGCCG
>JANQKO010000010.1 GCA_028281075.1 Alphaproteobacteria bacterium
GCGATGCCGCCCAGCGCCGCGAACATGGCGGCGACCAGGGAATCGATCTTGCGAAAGAGCCAGCGCATATGCGCCATGTCTAACGCGTCCGCCGCGTGATGCCCAGCCCGCGCGCAGGTGGCTTTTGCCGGCCATCGCCAGTTGCTATAACCCCGCAGCCGCCGGCGGACGTGAACACCGCCCGACGGGCCCGTAGCTCAACTGGTTAGAGCCGGCCGCTCATAACGGTCTGGTTGCAGGTTCGAGTCCTGCCGGGCCCACCACCCTTCGCCCTGCGGGCTTCGGGTGGCAGGCCACCCGGAACCGCATCTTGGGCGACCGATACAACTGGCACAGACCTCATGCCAGCTCGAAAAACAAACATCCGATCAGCCGACTCAGCATCGCCGAGGACAATCTGTTGAGGTAACACAGCTAACGCGTCAATTTCCGAATGCGCCAACCAGGATCAGTTGGAGATAGGAGGACATGTGAGAACAGGTCTGTCTCTGGAACTAATACGAGTCAGCCGAAGTCCGGCGGAATGCGGCTGGTGTGGAGGATGGTTACGACCAAGACGGTCTCAGCGGTTACGTCGACACGGTAGTAGATGCAATAGGGAAAGCGCGGGATTGCCAGCCGCCGGATCTTGTCCTGGTAGATCGTGCCGATCTTCGGGTGATCGGCAAGCATTTCGGCGGCATTGACGATCTGGTCGATGACGCGGGCTGCGGCCCGCATGTTGTCATAAGCGATGTAAGAATGAATTACGCGTAGGTCCGCCTTGGCTTCGTCTGCAAAGACGACCTTCATTCAAGGCCGAGTTCCTTGCGGACCTCCTCTATTGGTGTAACCCGACCCGCCTTGATATCGGCCTGGCCACGGGCGATCTTTTCACGGACATAAGCTTCATACTCGGGTCCCGGCTCTTCTGCCGGACTTGGTGGGTTGACCCAGGGATCGCTGCGGCGTGGTTTGGTGTCGATGCTCATCTCCCTGATTATACGCCGAATCGGAAAAAACATCAACAAAAACAATCGGTTCCTTCAGCAGTTGCAGCCGCATGACCAAAGCCTTCGTCAAGGTCGTGATCGTGGCCTGTCTCGGCTCCGGCGGCGGTTTGGCGCAAGATCAAGCGCCGTTGTCCGGTCTGTCTCTTTGCCTGACGGGCGCGGGTAGGGCGCCACGTTGTCGTTGCGGCGCGCGCTCGCGAGACGTGGCGTCAGTTGTAGCCCTGGATCTGCGACGGCAGATAGGTCGCGAGCCATGGGAACAGCAGCACCAGCAGCAGCACGATCGCCTGGCAGGCGATGAACGGCATGACGCCGCGATACATGTCGCCGAAGGTGATTTCCGGCGGCGCGATCGAGCGCAGATAGAAGATCGACGGGGCCATCGGCGGCGTCAGATACGAGGTCTGGATGACGATGATCATCACCGTCGCGAACCAGATCGGATCGATGCCCTGGCCGGCGAGGATCGGCAGGAAGATCGGCAGCGTGATCAGCACCACCGAGACCCAGTCGAGGATGAAGCCGGCGACGAAGACCAGCAGCAGCAGCACGCCGACGACGCCCCAGCTCGGCAGGTCGAGCGTCGAGACCAGGCCCTGCACGAGCTGGTTGCCCTGGTGCAGCCGGAAGATGCCGGCGAAGATGTTACCGCCGACGACGATCAGCAGGATCATGCAGTTGATCAGCAGCGTCCGTCTCAGCGTGTCGGCCAGCACGGCGAACGAGAAGCGGCCATAGGCCATGGTCAGCACCACGGCGCCCAGCGCGCCGATGGAGGCGGCTTCTGTCGGCGTCGCGACGCCGAAGATGATCGCGCCCAGCACCGCGGCGATCAGGCCGATCGCCGGCACCATGCCGGTCGCCGTGATCTTCAGCTTCTCGGCCAGCGACAGGTCGCCGCCCTCGGCCACAGCCGGCGAGCCCTCGGGCCGCAGCAGCGCCCGGACCAGGATATAGCCCAGGAACAGCGCCACCATGATGCCGGCCGGCAGCAGCACGGCGGCGAACAGCTTGCCGACCGACTGGTTCGAGATCGAGGCGTAGATCACCACCACGATCGACGGCGGCACCATGGTGCCGAGCGAGCCGCCGGCGCAGATCGTGCCGGCGATCAGCGAGCGGTCGTAGGCGTAGCGCATCATGATCGGGATCGCCATGACGCCGATCACCACCTCGACGGCGCCGACGATCCCGGTCGAGGCGGCGATCACGGCGGCCATGCCGATGGTCGCCAGCGACAGGCCGCCGGGCAGCCGGCCGAGCCAGATCTGCATGGCCCGGAACAGCCGTTCGGAAATGCCCGACGATTCCAGCATCACGCCCATGAACACGAAGGCGGGCACGGCCGAGAGCAGGAACTGCGAGGCCGTGTGCTGAATGACGCCGTAGATCTGCAGCGAGGCCAGCGCGCCGAACACCGGCAGGGCCATGAGGAAGGCGGTCGCGATCAGCGCGAAGGCGACCGGGATGCCCAGGAAAACGAACAGGAACAGCAGCGGAAACATCAACGCCGCCAGGGTCTGGCCGTCCATGCGTCAGGCCGCCGTCTGTTCGCGTCCGCTCGGGCCCGGCACGGCGTCGGGCCGCCACAGGCCGATCAGGTGCCGCACCGCCTCGATCAGGACCTGCAACGCGAAGCTGGCGAGGCCGATGGCGATGCCGGTCAGGAACGGCCAGATCAGCGGTTCCCAGGCGCTCATGCTTTCCAGCGTGCCGCGCTCATAGGCCTTGATCGCCTTGCCGATTGCGAAGTTGGCGGTCAGCGCCAGCGCCGGCAGGAAGATGCCGAGATAGAACGCGGCGTTGATCGCGTGCTGGACCCGCAGCGGCAGCCGCGAGGACGCGAAGTCGATGCGCACATGCTGGTTCGCGCGCAAGGTAAAGGCCGCGCCCAGCAGGAACAGCGTGCCGTTGAACATGTAAGATACGGTATTGGCCCACATCGTCGGCGCGTTGAAGCCGCGGCGGGCGACCACCTCCCAGATCATGGCGCCGATCATCAGCAGCATCAGCAGCATGGCGATCACGCCGAGCCAGCGCCCGACCTGGTCGAGGCCGCGCAGAAGCTTGAGAATGGCTTCGGTACTCACCGCGCCCCCGTCCCGGCACGCCGGGCGCCCCTCATGCGAGACGCGCCCGGCGGCCTGTCATGCCGGCAATGCGGTCAGTCGCGATGGTCGACGACCATGTACTTGGCGTTCGCCTGCCACTTCTCCTGGAAGGCGATGATCGATTCGATCGCCTGCTTCGGATAGGGGTTGCCGTTGGCGGCGGCGTCCTCGGCCACCTTCTTCGCCCAGTCGCGGGCCGCCTCGCGGGACCTGGCGACGAAGTCGTCCGACAGGCGGATGAACTCGTTGTTGCCGCCCTGCAGCTTCGCCATGGCGTCGAGGTCGGAGATGATGAAGCGGTTCATGCCCTCATAAGTGGTCAGCCGCGCCGCCGTCTCGATCGCCTGCTGGATGTCCTTCGGCAGCTCGTTCCACTTGTCCAGCAGCACCACGCCCTCGAAGGCCCAGGCGCCGGCATGGATGCCGGGATAGATGATATAGGGAGCGACTTCCTGGTAGCCGAGCTTGATGTTCTCGCCCGGCGTCGAGTACTCGGTCATATCCAGGCCGCGCTTCTCCAGCATGCCGTAGATCTCGGGCCCCGGCACCGTCGTCGGCGAGGCCTGGAAATACTCCTTCACGATCGCCGCCCAGTTGCCGAGCGTCCGGTACTTGACGTTGGCGAGGTCGTCGACGCTCTGAATCTTGATGTGGCTGTGCGCGAAGAATTCCGACGGCCCGGCGCCCAGCACGAAGCTGTGCATGCCCATCTTGTCGGCCCGGTGCGCCTTCAGGATCTCCTCGCCACCGCCGTAATAGAGCCAGGGGACCATGGAATCGACGCCGAGGCCGGTCGGAAAGCCCAGGATCATGGCGTTGATCGGGTCCTTGGTGCCGAGGAAGGCCGGCGGCATCATCGCCATCTCGACCAGGCCGTCGTCGACCTGCTCGTAGATCTTGAAGATGTTCCCGAGCGTGCCGCCGGGCAGCGGCTCCAGCTTCATGCGGCCGGCCGTGAGCTGTTCGACAAGGTCGACGAACGGCACCAGGAAGTTGTTCCAGTACGAGCCGGTCTCGCCGTCGAAGGTGGCGACCCGCCACTTGTATTCCTGGGCGTGCGCCGATGTCGTCGCCAGCAGCAGCGCGCCGGCGACGGCCAGTCCCGTCAAGATCTTCATTCCGGTTCTCCCATGTTCTTGTTACTCGGCCGATACGATAAGCGCTCGTTGCCTGGACTTGCGGGCCCACGGGCCGTCATCGGCATCTTCCTGCCCCGGCCTGGATCGTTTCTTCACCTTCTTCCAGATGCCGCCCGATCGGCGAATGGCGGCCGCGCCTCCCAGTCCTGATCCTTACCCCGCGAACAAGCGCCTATCTTAAGAGCCGGCGCGGGCATTTCCACCCTCAAGATTTGCGCCGCCCCGGCGGCCGGCCCCGTTGCGGCTCCTCCCGGTTGGCGGCACCGCCGGTTTCTGCTGAGATAGGCCGAAGGTTCGACGACGGCGGCCGCGCGCGGCGCCCGCCACCCCCAGCAGTGAAAGCGGAGACGAGGCGATGAAGCTCTATGACCTGAAGGCCGGCATGAACCCGAGGCGGGTGCGGATATTCCTCGCCGAGAAGGGCGTCGAGGTGCCGATGGTCGATGTCGACATGATGAAGGGCGAGAACGCCACGCCGGAATTCCTGGCGCTGAATCCGCTCGGCAAGCTGCCGGTCCTGGAGCTGGATGACGGCACCATCCTGACCGAGTCGATGGCGATCTGCCGCTATTTCGAGGAGCTGCATCCCGAGCCGCCGCTGTTCGGCCGCGATCCCCTGGAACGCGCCAGGGTCGAGATGTGGAACCGCCGCATGGAGTTGGAGATCGCCTATCCGATGACCCAGGTCTTCCAGCACGGCTATCCGTTCTGGGAAGGGCGGATTACCCAGGTGCCGGCCTTCGGCGAGGTCTGCCGCGAGAGGCTGCGGGACCGCATGGCCTGGCTGAACGACGAGCTGGCGGACCGGGACTATATCGTCGGCGACAGTTACACGGTCGCCGACATCACGGCGCAGTGCGGCCTGCTGATGGGCAAGGCCGTCGACATGCGCATCCCCGACACGCTCGCGAACCTGTCGCGCTGGTTCGACGGCGTGGTATCGCGCCCGACCGCGCGCGCCTGAACGATCCTGCCGCCGCCGGCGCGAGGGGGCCAACGACCGGGATCGTCACGCGTACTCGACCAAATGCCGTCCCGCGCTAGCGCTGCGTGACCGAGTGGAAGCGGTCGATGCCGAGGTCCTGCCGCAGGTCCGCGCTGTCCGCCGCCTTGGCGTCCTCCAGCGGGATGCCGGTCGCGTCGGCGACACGGTCGATCGCGTTGAACAGGCCCGCGACGGCGGCCGAATCCACCAGCGCCGCGTCGCCGATCTCCCGCCGGATCCGGTCTCGCAGCCCGGCCAGCATCCGGTCGTCGTCACCGATCGCGGCCGCGGCGAAGGCCGCCAGCAGCGCGCCATGCGCGATCCCGCCGTCACCGTCGACATCGCTTATCACGGCCTGCAGGTCCAGTTCGTCACCAGTATGAGCGCTGCTCGCACGGAGCAGCAGGGCATGACTGGTGGTTCAATAGACGCAGCCGTTCAGGGCCGAGACCCGGCCGGCGATCAGCTCGATCTGGGCATGATCGATAGCCCGGAACTCCCGGTCGAAGTCACGCATGGCGGCGCCCGGCAGGTACTGGGTCTCGACCAGGTCGAAGAACCCGCGGACCTCGTCGGGCACCAGGCTGAGGGCGCGCCGGATATGGGCGCCGGTGGTGCCGCCGTAGAGATCGGCCTCGGCCTCGCCCGCGTCCTCCGGCGCGACCCGGGGCCCCCAGGCCGGGCCCGGCCTGGCGCCGGCCGGCCG
>JANQKO010000012.1 GCA_028281075.1 Alphaproteobacteria bacterium
AGAAGCTGGCCGGCGGCGGCTACTTCAAGATCATCAACCGCATGGTGCCGCGCGCCCTGCGCACGCTGGGCTACCCCGATGCCGAGATCGAGGCCATCATCGACTACGCGGTCGGCCGCGGCACGCTGGCCGGCGCGCCGGGCGTCAATCACGACCTGCTCGCCGGGAAGGGCTTCGGCAAGGCCCAGATCGAGGCCGTCGAAACCGCGCTCGCCAGCGCCTTCGACGTCAAGTTCGCCTTCAACAAGTGGACCCTGGGCGAGGACTTCTGCACCGACGTGCTCGGCTTCTCGGCCGCGCAGCTCGACGACATCTCGTTCGACATGCTGGACACGCTCGGCTTCTCGAAGGCCGATATCGACGCCGCCAACATCTATTGCTGCGGCGCGATGACGCTGGAAAGCGCCCCGCACCTGAAGGACGCGCACCTGCCGGTCTTCGACTGCGCCAATCCCTGCGGCCGGATCGGCAAGCGTTTCCTGTCGGTCGACAGCCACATCCATATGATGGCCGCCGCGCAGCCGTTCATCTCGGGCGCCATCTCCAAGACCATCAACATGCCGAACGCGGCCAGCGTCCAGGACTGCAAGGACGCCTACATGACGTCCTGGAAGCTGGGCCTGAAGGCGAACGCGCTCTACCGCGACGGCTCCAAGCTGTCGCAGCCGCTGTCGGCCGCGCTGCTCGACGAAGAGGACCTGGAGGACGAGGAAGACAGCCTGGCCGCGGCCGTGGCCAGCAAGTCGCCACAGGTCGTCGCCGAGCGTATCGTCGAACGGATCATCGCCAAGCGGCGCTTCCTGCCGCAGCGCCGCAAGGGCTACACCCAGAAGGCCGTCGTCGGTGGGCACAAGGTCTATCTGCGCACCGGCGAGTTCGAGGACGGCCGGCTCGGCGAGATCTTCATCGACATGCACAAGGAAGGCTCGGCCTTCCGCAGCCTGATGGACAGCTTCGCCATCGCCATTTCGCTCGGCCTGCAATACGGCGTGCCGCTGGAGGAGTTCGTCGAGTCCTTCACCTTCACCCGCTTCGAGCCGAGCGGCATCGTCGAGGGCAACGACGCCATCAAGATGGCGACCTCGGTGCTGGACTACCTGTTCCGCGAACTGGCGGTGTCCTATCTCGGTCGGCACGATCTCGCGCATGTCGAGCCGGGCGACCTGATGCCCGACACCGTCGGCCGCGGCATCAACGACAGCAAGCCCAGCGCGGCCGAGCCCGGCAACGCCCTGGCCGCCGTCAACAGCCTGGCCTCGAACGGCTATATCCGCAGCCAGCTTCTGGTCCTGAACGGCGGCGGCAACGGCAACGGCGCCGGCACTACCGCGGCCACGGCCGTCACCGCGACGGCGGGCGATGTCGAGGTCGGGGCGGTGGTGCAGTCCGGCAACGCGGCCGTCGCCATCCGGGCCGAGGTCGCCGAGGTCGCCGCGCCGCAGATCGAGCGGATCCGCGAAGCCCGCATGAAGGGCTACGAGGGCGACGCCTGCGGCCATTGCGGGAACTTCACCCTGGTCCGCAACGGTACCTGCATGAAGTGCGATACCTGTGGCGAGACCAGCGGCTGTAGCTGAGTTGTCTTGTGTGGCGTAGCGTAGCGTACCCGTCAAGACGGTCGTCCGGCGTTCGTTAACGCCGATTGACGTCTTCCCTGTTGTGCGAAACCTCGGGCGCGGCCCTCCCGGCCGCGCCCCTTTTTCGCGCCGGCGCCGGTTGTTCGGTTGGGGCGTATCCGGGGGTAGAAGTCGAGACGTTTGCGGCATAGTCAATTTGCTCGTAGATGATGATGCAGCTATCGACCTTTCCGTTGTTTTCTACCTCACAGAGCCCTCACCCCAACCCTCTCCCGCTTGCGGGGTTGGACGTATACGTCCAACGGAGGGACCCGCGAGCGGCAGCTCGTGGGAGGGTGAGGGCCAACGGCCTCGCCGCTGAAACACGCATCAACCAGCTCGGAAAGCCCACAAATCCAAGACCGCCCGGACCTCCGCGCCGATTGTTCGGTTAACAGCTCGTTTACGACCGGCCGGCTATGCAGGGGCATGCCGGATGGCAGCCAGATAACCGGCCCGGCGGCGACCGACAGTCTCGCCGTGCACGTCGCCCGCGACAACGACGAGCGGGCGCGCGTCTTCGCCTTCCGCTATCGGGTACTGGTCGACGAGCTCGACATCCCCGTGGTCGACGCCGACCATGACCGCCGGCAGGTCCGTGACGCGCTCGACGACCGCGCCCTCCACCTCTACCTGACGGACGAGGACGGGGTTCAGGCCTGTTCCCGGCTGCTGCCGGCCGACATGGGCGGGATCCCGGACCGGCTGCGGCGGATCTACGCGCTGGACAGGTTCGCCCCCTTCAAGCCCGCCGCGTTCTCCTTCTCCGACCGCCTCTACGTGGCCCCGGCCTGGCGCAAGAGCCGCATGCCCGCGGTTCTGCTCGGCGCCCAGTTCAAGCTGGCGCGCCGCCGCGGCATCCGTTTCGATTTCACCCACTGCCGGCCGGCCCGGGTCGGGCTGTTCGAGAAGCTCGGCTACCGCCGCTATGGCGAGAACTTCCAGGACCCCGACTTCGGCCTGCAGACCCCCATGGTCCTCCTGACCGAGGACGAGCGGCGGCTGGTCCGGCTGAATTCACCGTTCGCGCCCATGGCCCAGGCCGCCGGCTGCGATCCGGCGACGGCGAACTGGTTCGGCCGGGCCTTTCCCCATGCCGACGACAACAGCGCCAAGAAGCTGCGCGACGACAAGCGCTTCTGGGCCCATCTTACGGAACTGCTGCATCAGACGCCGCTGGTCGGCCTGCCGATGCTTCGCGGCCTGACCTATGCCCAGGCCATGCGCCTGCTGCGGCAGTCGACGGTGCTGACCTGCGCCGGCGGCGACCGGCTGATGCGCGCCGGCGATCCCGGCAACGAGCTCTTCGTGCTGCTGTCGGGCGCCGCCGACATCATCGTCGGCGAGACCGCGCGCCACCGGATCACCTCCTTCGGGCCCGGCGCCGTGCTGGGCGAGATCGGCGTGCTCGGCGGCATGCAGCGCACCGCCGACGTCGTCATCACCGAGGACGCCGAGGTCCTGGTGCTCAACGAGGACATTCTCCAGCGCCTGGTGACGCGGGCGCCCGCGATCGCCGCCAAAGTGCTGTTCAATCTGACCCTGATCCTGTGCGAGCGGCTGCACGCGACCACCGTCGGCGTCGGCGGCGTGCCCGTCGACGCCCCCGCCGGCGCTAGCTCCCCGGCTTCGGCGGCGGCGGCGCCAGGCGGATGTGCAGCTCGCGCAGTTGATGCGCCGAGACCTCGGCCGGCGCGCCCATCATCAGGTCCTGGGCCTGCTGGTTCATCGGGAACATGATGACCTCGCGGATGTTGGGCTCGTCGGCCAGCAGCATGACGATGCGGTCGATGCCTGGCGCGATGCCGCCATGCGGCGGCGCGCCGAACTTCAGCGCGTTCAGCATGCCGCCGAAACGCTGCTCGACCGCGTCCGCGCCATAGCCGGCGATCTCGAAGGCCTTGTACATGATCTCCGGCTTGTGGTTCCGGATCGCGCCGGACGACAGCTCGATGCCGTTACAGACGATGTCGTACTGGTAGCCCAGCACGTCCAGCGGGTCCTTGTTCTCCAGCGCCTCCAGGCCGCCCTGGGGCATCGAGAACGGGTTGTGGCTGAAATCGATCCGGCGCTCGGTCTCCGAGAACTCGTACATCGGAAAGTCGACAATCCAGCAGAACCGGTATTCGCCGCCCTCGATCAGGCCCAGGTCCTGGCCCACCCTGGTCCGTGCCTTGCCGGCCAGCAGCGCCGCGCCGGCCGGCTTGTCGCAGGCGAAGAACACGCCGTCCCCGTCATCGACGCCGCAAAGCTCTTTCAGCCGCGCCAGCCGCGCCGCGTCCAGCCGGTTGGCGATCGGCCCCTTGCCCGCCCCGTCGGCGAACGCGATCCAGCCCATGCCCGGCGCGCCCTCGTCGCGGGCCCAGTCGTTCATCTTGTCGAAGAAGCTGCGCGGCCGGCCGGCGGCGCCGGGCGCCGGGATCGCGCGGACGACGGCGCCGGCGTCGACCTGGCTGGCGAAGATCTTGAAGTCCGAGCCGGCGAAGACCTCGCTGACGTCACGGATCTCGATGGGATTGCGCAGGTCGGGCTTGTCGGTGCCGTATTTCAGCATCGCCTCGGCGAAGGGGATGCGCGGAAACGGCGGCGCCGTCACCTTCCAGTCCGAGAACTCGGCGAAGACCCCGTGCATCACCGGCTCGACCGCCGCGAAGACATCGTCCTGGGTCACGAACGACATCTCGACGTCGAGTTGGTAGAACTCGCCCGGACTGCGGTCGGCCCGCGCGTCCTCGTCGCGGAAGCACGGCGCGATCTGGAAATAGCGGTCAAAGCCCGCGACCATGACCAGTTGCTTGAACTGCTGCGGCGCCTGCGGCAGGGCATAGAACTGACCCGGATGCAGCCGCGACGGCACCAGGAAGTCGCGCGCGCCCTCCGGCGACGAGGCCGTCAGGATCGGCGTCTGGAACTCGGTGAAGCCCTGTTCCTCCATGCGCCGGCGAATGCTGGAGATCACCTTGCCCCGCAGCATGATGTTGCGGTGCAGAACCTCGCGCCGCAGGTCCAGGAAGCGGTATCTGAGGCGCGTTTCCTCGGGATAGACTTGGTCGCCGAACACCTGCAGCGGCAGCTCGCCGGCGTCCGAGAGCGGCTCGACCGCCTCGATCCGCACCTCGACCGCGCCGGTGTCGAGCGCCGGGTTCACCGTATCCTCGCTGCGCGGCACCACGCGGCCGTCGATGCGGATGACGCTCTCGGCCCGGACCCGCTCGACCGCGTCGAAGCTGGCGCTGTCGGGCTCGACCACGCATTGGGTGACGCCGTAATGGTCGCGCAGGTCGACGAACAGCAGGTTGCCGTGGTCGCGTTTGCGGTGCACCCAGCCGGACAGGCGCACGGTCTCGCCGACATGGCTCGGCCGCAGCGCGCCGCAGGTGTGAGTTCGATAAAGGTGCATGTCGGATTTACCCGTAAAGGCCGACGAGACCGCCCGCAGCCTGGCGGCGGCATGGCCCGACGTGATCGATCAGCGCGAAATTCGCGGCGCAAAGCACACCGATCCGGGCCGCTTGTCAAGGCCGACGTCGCGCGCCCTGGCGGCTTGGCGCCGTCGGTGCGACCGATTATGTTCAGGCCGATGATACGGTTTTCCGGTCCGCGGCCCCGTCGGTTGGTTTTGACCTGCCTCTGCCTGCTCTGCGTGTCCTCGCCGGCGACGGCCGACCCGGCCGGTATCTGGGACGTCACCGAATACGATCCCTTCATTCCTGAGAACGACTTCTGGGGACAATTTAAGTATCAGCTTGAAATCGTTCGCGCGGCCGACGGCTACCTGCTGACGGTGCCGCGCACGGGCGCCCGGCTGCGCGCGCCGGGCGCCGACGGCGATCGCCTCACCGCGACCGGGACGGAGCCCGGCCGCGGCCGGCTGAAGCTGGAAATGACCTTCACCACCAACGCCTTCGAGGGCGTGCTTCACACCGAAGAAAGCCGCCGGCCGGTGGTCGGCAGGCTGAACCCGGCGGCCCGGCTCGACCGCATCGAGGGCAATGTCCGGGCGGCCGAGGCCCGGGCCGACAGCGCCCTCGCCGAGGCCGCCGCCGTCCGCGCCCAGCGCGACGCCCTGGAGCGGCAGGTCGCCGTGCTGTCGCGGCGGATCGGCGCGCTGCGGGAAGGCCGGCAGGCCACCGAACGGGCGCTTCGGGCCGCCCGCGCGCGGCTCGAATCGGCC
>JANQKO010000023.1 GCA_028281075.1 Alphaproteobacteria bacterium
GGGCCGGCCGCCGAAGCCGTGGTTCCCGCCGACTTCCGCCTCCGCGAGCTCAAGGCGCTGGTGTTCGGCGACGTCAAGGGCTTCAGCAAGATGCGTGACGATCAGATGCCGCTGTTCGTCGAGAACGTGCTCGGCCCGCTGCGCGCGGTGATGGACGGCCATGACGACGGCGGTCTCGAGTTCCGCAATACCTGGGGCGACGGACTGTTCCTGGTCTTCGACGACGTCACCGCGGCGGCGCGCTGCGCGCTGGACATGCAGGCGACGCTGTCGTCGCTGCCGTTCAAGCAGGTCGGCCTGCCCGACGCGCTGTCGCTGCGGATCGGCTGTCACCTGGGACCGGTCTTCGTGATGCCGGACCCGGTCACCGGCCGGACCGGCTATTTCGGCGGCCACGTGAACCGGGCCGCGCGCATCGAGCCGGTCACGCCGCCGGAGGAGGTCTATGTCAGCGAGGCTTTCGCCGCCCGCCTGGCACTGCACAGCCAGGACTTCGTCGCGGAATATGTCGGCGACGTGGCGGCGGCCAAGGACTATGGCCGCCTGCGCATGTACCTGCTGCGCGCGGTCTGAGCCGTGCCGGCGGGACGCCCGTCGCCACCGCATGACGATGCGACCATGTTACGGTATGTTAGGAGCCGGTACGTAGGCTGCGGTGTGAGAGACGGTCCGGACGGACACCCGCCGGCCCATTTTCAAACGGCCTCCAGAAAGCGTCCAGTCGACTGGTCGTTCCGGCGTTGAGGAACAGCACGTGATGTCTCGGTCAGCGGCCGTCGAACCGGCTCGGAAGCCGACGGTCTTCGTTCAGATCCCCTGCTACAACGAAGAGCACACGCTGCCCGAGACGGTGGCCGACATCCCGCGCGACATCGCCGGCGCCGGCGCGGTCAAGATCCTGATCATCGACGACGGCTCGACCGACCGCACGGTCGAGGTCGCGCGCCAGATCGGCGTCGACTATATCGTCCGGCACCGCAACAACCGCGGCCTCGCCCGCACCTTCCGCACCGGCCTCGACGCCTGCCTGCGGCTCGGCGCCGACGTGATCGTCAACACCGACGGCGACAACCAGTATGCCGGCGCCGATATCCCCAAGCTGATCCGGCCGATCCTGGAGCGCGAGGCCGAGATCGTCGTCGGCGACCGCCAGACCCACAAGGTCGCGCATTTCTCCTGGGCCAAGAAGAAGCTGCAGAAGCTCGGCAGCTCGGCCGTGCGCGCGGCCTCGGGCACCGACATCCCCGACGCCGTCAGCGGCTTCCGGGCGATCTCGCGCGACGCCGCCATGCAGCTCAACATTGTCTCCAGCTTCAGCTACACCATCGAGATGCTGATCCAGGCCGGCAAGAAGCACCTGGCGGTCTCGTCGGTGCCGGTCGGCACCAACCCCAAGACCCGCGAATCGCGGCTGTTCAAGAGCATCCCGGCCTTCATCGAGCGGTCCGTGGTGACCATGGTCCGCATGTACGCCATGTATCAGCCGCTCAGGGTGTTCTTTTTCGTCGGCCTGGTGATCGGCCTGATCGGCGCCGTCCCGATCCTGCGCTTCGTCTATTTCTACGCCATCGGCGAGGGCGACGGGCATGTCCAGTCGCTGATCCTGGGCGGCGCCTTCGTGGTCATGGGCTTCATGGCCTTCCTGGTCGGCCTGGTCGCCGACCTCATCAACTTCAACCGCCAGCTCATCGAGATGACGCTCGAACGCGTGCGCCGGCTGGAGGTCGCCCAGCTCGACGACGATCTGCCCTACGGCGACATCGAAGGCCCCGAATAAAGACGGGTTCACCGCCAAGACACCACGGGATAGGTAACGGCCGCGCTCCTGGTGCTTTGGCGTCTTTGTCGGATTGGGCTCTCAAAGTCTGTTTGAAAATGGGCCTATTGGCCCATTTTCGCGACCTTGCCGGCCCGCTC
>JANQKO010000154.1 GCA_028281075.1 Alphaproteobacteria bacterium
TCGTTGGGGTCCATGGAACGCTTTATGGCGCGCATCACCTCCAACTCCGGCGGAGCGAGCGCCGCGGAGAGGTATTTTACGCGCTTGCGACCGATGCCGGTCAGCCAGCGCCAGCCTCGCAGATCAGGTCTCGATATGGGCCGCATCCGGCTATCCCCCGAAGATCCGTTCGAGGGTAACCGACCATAGGTTGCGGAATCGTAAAGAATTCCCTTACAGGGCGACGATTCTCACCGATTCCGACCGTCAGTCCGCGCGCCGCAGCGGCGCGCTGGGCATATCGCCGCCGGCGAAGGTCTGGGCATCGACGGCGGCGATCGCCGTCATGTTGACCAGGCCCCGCACCGTGACCGAGGGGCTGACGATATGCGCCGGCCTGGCGAGACCGATCATCATCGGGCCGACCGAGATGCCGTTGCCCAACGCCTTGGCGGTATTGAAGGCGATGTTCGCCGCGTCGAGCGACGGCATGACCAGCAGGTTGGCCGCGCCCTCCAGCTCGGCGCCCGGGAAGATGCGCTGGCGCAGATGCGCCAGCAGGGCCGTATCGGCCCGCATCTCGCCGTCGACCTCCAGATCCGGCGCGATCTTCGTCAACAACTGGCGGGCATGGCGCATGCGCCGCGCCGAGCGGGACTGGGCCGAGCCGAAATCGGAATGGGACAGCAGGGCCACTTTCGGCGTGATGCCGAAGCGGCGGATGTGATCGGCCGCCAGCACCGTCATCTCCGCGATCTGCTCGGCGTTCGGCTGATAGGTCACCGCGGTGTCGCAGATGAACACCGAGCCCTCGTCCAGGATCAGCAGTTCCAGCGCCGAGGCGTCGGTCACGCCGTCGCGCAGGCCGATCACGTCCATGACGTGCTGGTAGTGCTGGTCGAAGCGGCCGTAGGACCCGCAGATCATCGCGTCGACCTGGCCGGCATCCAGCATCAACGCCGCCGTCAGCGTCGACCGCGTGCGCACCATGGTCCGGCCGAAATCCGGCGAGACGCCGCTGCGCCCCATGATCTCGTGGTACCGCTCGGCGAAGGCGTCGAGCCGCGGATGGTCGGCCGGGTCGACGATATCCAGGTCGTCGCCGGGCTTCAGCCGCAGGCCCAGCTCCTTGATCATGCCTTCCACCACCGCCGGCCGGCCGACCACGCTGGGCCTGGCCAGGCCATCGTCGACCGCGATCTGGATCGCCCTCAGCACGCGGTCCTCCTCGCCCTCGGCATAGACCACGCGATGGGTCTGCTCGCGCGCGCTGTCGAACATCGGCTTCATGGCGAAGCCGGTGCGGTAGACATAGCCCGTCAGACTGCGTTCATAGGCCGCCATGTCGGCGATCGGCCGGGTCGCGACACCGCTGTCCATGGCCGCCCGGGCCACGGCCGGCGCGATCGACAGGATCAGCCGCGGATCGAACGGCTTGGGGATGATGTATTCCGGTCCAAACGACAGCGAGCTGCCGGCATAGGCGCTGGCGACCACGTCGGACGCCTCGGCCATGGCCAGATCGCCGATCGCCTTGACGCAGGCCAGCTTCATTTCCTCGTTGATCTCGGTGGCGCCGCAATCGAGCGCGCCGCGGAACAGGAAGGGGAAGCAGAGGACATTGTTGACCTGATTGGGATAATCCGACCGGCCGGTGGCGATGATCGCGTCCGACCGCACGGCCATCACCTCCTCCGGCAGGATCTCCGGCGTCGGGTTGGCGAGCGCCAGGATCAACGGCTTGTCGGCCATCTTGGCGACCATGTCCGGCGTCAGCACGCCCGGCCCCGAGAGGCCGAGGAAGATGTCCGCGCCGTCGATCGCCTCGTCCAGGCCACGCAGGTCCGTATCGGCCGCGAAACGCTCCTTATACGGGTCCATGCCCTCGGTCCGGCCCTTGAAGACGACGCCGTTGCGGTCGCAGACCAGGATGTTCTCCAGCTTGATCCCGAGGCTGACGAGCTGGTTGAGGCAGGCGAGCGCGGCCGCGCCGGCGCCGCTGCAGACCACCCGCGCGTCGCCCTCGACCTTGCCGACCAGCCGCAGCCCGTTATAGACGGCGGCGGCGACGCAGATCGCGGTGCCGTGCTGATCGTCGTGGAACACCGGGATCTTCATCCGTTCGCGGCACTTCTGCTCGACGATGAAGCAGTCCGGCGCCTTGATGTCCTCCAGGTTCACGCCGCCGAAGGTAGGCTCCAGCGCGGCGACCACCTCGACCAGCTTTTCCGGATCGGTCTCGTCGACCTCGATGTCGAACACGTCGATGCCGGCGAACTTCTTGAACAGGACGGCCTTGCCCTCCATCACCGGCTTCGAGGCCAGCGGGCCGATATCGCCCAGGCCCAGCACGGCGGTCCCATTCGAGATCACCGCGACCAGATTGGCCCGCGCCGTGACCGTCGCCGCCTCGGCGGGATCATCGGCGATCAGATTGCAGGCCGCCGCGACGCCCGGCGAATAGGCCAGTGACAGGTCGCGCTGGTTCGAAAGCCTGGTCGTGGGCGTGACGCTCAGCTTCCCCGGCGTCGGCCAGCGGTGGTACTCGATGGCCATGCGGTCGAGATCGTCGGACATTCGGCCTCCCCCTTAACGAATTGCTTATGTGGCGACCCCCGCCTACCTTACCGTGGCGGCCGGCCGGCGCGGACCCAAAAATGCAAAAACCCGCGGGCCTTCACCCACGGGCTTCCGGTTGGTGCGGTCGAGAAGACTCGAACTTCCACGGGGTCTCCCCCACAGCGACCTCAACGCTGCGCGTCTACCAATTCCGCCACGACCGCTCTCGACCTGCATGTAGCAAATGACATGAACCGTCGCAAGCGCGGCCGCCCGCGCGGCCGGAATTCCCGTGCCGAGGCTCAGCTACCCTCATGCTGGATGGTTTCGACGATCTGCACCGAGACGTTCTCGCCGTTGACGACGATCTCGCCGCGGGCCACCAGGCGGTTGTTGGCGAAGATCCAGGCATAGTCGTCGACCCCGGCATCGAGCTCGATCACGGCGCCACGGCCCATCTTCAGAAGCTGGTGGATCGGCATTGTCGAGGTGCCGATCACCACCGATATCTCTATGCTAACGTCTTCGACTGCGTTCATCGGTAGATATCCGCGGAATGTCGCCGGCCACGATCATTGCCATGTCGGGGTTATGCATTGGTTAACCATGCCGAATCCGGCGACGGCCCGGCGCCGTCTCCCCGCGTGACTTGGCAGGTCAGCGACATGCCGGTCGACTATCCCAGCGCCGTCGCCGCGATGGAAGCGCGGGTCGCCGCGATCCGCGCCGGTACCGCGTCCGAGGCCGTCTGGCTGCTGGAGCATCCGCCGCTCTACACGGCCGGCACCAGCGCCCGGGCCGAGGACCTGCTTGATTCGAAAAAACTTCCCGTCATACGGACCGGACGGGGCGGACAATACACCTATCACGGGCCGGGGCAGCGGGTCTGCTATGTCATGCTCGACCTGCGCCGCCGGGGCGCCGATCTGCGGGCCTTCGTCCGCGACCTGGAAAACTGGCTGATCCGGACGCTGGCTCGCTTCAATCTGCGGGGCGAGCGCCGCGACGGCCGCGTCGGCGTCTGGATTGACCGCGGACATGGCCGCGAGGACAAGATCGCCGCCGTCGGCGTGCGGGTCCGGCGCTGGATCAGCTATCACGGCATCTCGCTGAACGTGGAGCCGGATCTCGCCCACTATGACGGTATCGTCTCCTGTGGTATTCGCGACCATGGTGTGACGTCGCTGGTCGACCTCGGCATTCCGGTCACCATGGCGGACGTCGATGTCGAGCTGCGGTCGACCTTCGAGCAGGTATTCGCCCCGGTCGAGCTGCGGCCGGCCGACGGACCGGCCGACCGGCTGGACCATCGGCCCTGACGCCCGGCGCCTTCCCCCTCAGACGGTCTCCCGCTGGACGAAGCCCGCTTCCACGACCGACGCCGGGTCCAGTTCGTCAACATCGACCGATTCGACATCGGCGGCCGGCGGACCGCGCCGGCAGGCCAGGATCATCCGCTCGACGGCCTCGCGCGCGCCGCACAGAACCGCTTCGACGCTGCCGTCGCGCCGGTTCCTGACCCAGCCGTCGAGGCCAAGGGCACCGGCCCGCTCCACTGTCCAGCCGCGATACCAGACGCCCTGGACGCGGCCACTGATGCGAAGTCTGACGGCGCGGCGCATGACGCCGGGATTATTGCGCGGCGACCACCTCGCCGACAACGCGGTCGGCCGGCAGGTGGACGAACACCTCGGTCCCGCTGCCGATGACGGAGTGGATATCGAGCTGGCCGCCATGCAATTCGGTCAGCGCCTTCGACAGCGGCAGTCCCAGGCCCGCGCCTTCGTATTTGCGGCTGAGGCTGCCGTCGATCTGGCCGAACACGTTCAGCGCCTCGGGTATATCGTCGGCCGCGATGCCGATGCCATCGTCCTTGACGATGATGGTGACGCCGCCCTCGGCGTTGGTCATGGCGCCGAGCCAGATCTGTCCGCCGGCCGGCGTGAACTTCACCGCGTTCGACAGCAGGTTCAGCACGATCTGCTTCAGCTTGCGCTCGTCGGCGCGGACCGTCGGCAGCCCGGGGGCGATATCCAGCTTCAGGCCGACATCGGCATTGCGGGCGCGCTCGCGCACCATGCGGACGCAGCTTTCGATGACGGCGGCGATCTGCAGGTCGCTGTCCTCGACCTCCAGCCGTCCAACCTCGATCTTGGAAACGTCCAGCAAATCATTGATAAGCTGCAACAAATGCCGCCCGCTGTCGCTGATATCGCGGACATAGTCGCGGTAATGGTCGTTGCCGAGCCGGCCGAACAACTCCTTGTCCATGACCTCGGCAAAGCCGATGATCGCGTTCAGCGGCGTGCGCAGCTCGTGGCTGATATTGGCCAGGAACTCGGATTTCGAGCGGCTCGCCAGCTCGGCCGCGTCCTTGGCCTCGTGCAGCGCCACCTCGCGGCGCTTCGCCTCGGTAATGTCGGTCCAGACGGCGACGATGCCGCCGTCCCGCGTCGCGCGCTCGTCGACGCGCAGCCAGCGGCTGTCGCGAAGCGGAATCTCGAACGGCCCGCGGGGATTGCGGTGCCGCTCGAGCCGGGCGGCAAGCGCCGTGCGGCGGCGCTCGAGCGGCAGGTCGTAGACATCACGGGCAATGCCGGCGCGGACGATCTCGGCGAAGCTGACGCCGGGCTTCAGGAGATCGGCGATCTCCGGCACGATTTCGCCCGACCGGCTGTTGCAGATCACCAGCCGGTCGTCGGAATCGAACAGGAGGAAGCCCTGGTCGATCGATTCGACCGCCATGTTGAGGCGCTCGGTCGCCAGCCTGGCCAGCGCCGCCACCTCCTCTTCGTGGGTGACGTCGGTGGCGGCGCCGCGATAGCCGGCGAAATTGCCGTCGGCGGCGAAAACGGGCCGGCCGCTGACCCGAATGCGGTGCGTGTTGCCCTCGGTATCGTCGACCTCCAGGAACACGTCCTTGAAGGACTTGTGCGTATCGGGGTCGATGGCCGGGCCCCGCCCGGCGGCCGGACGGACGAACCGCCGGACGCGCTTGCCCAGCAGATCCGACGGCGCGTGCCCCAGAAGATCCTCCTGACCGGGCGAGACGAAGGTCAGCCGGTGCTCGGCGTTGGTTTCCCAGATCCAGTCCGAGACCGCCTCGACGACGTCGCGAAACCGCTCCTCGCTGCGGCCGAGCGCCCGCTCGCCGGCCTTGCTCTCGATCGCCACGGCGGTCAGGTGCGAGGCCAGCTCGATCAGGTCGAGCTCGTGGTCCTTGGGCTCGCGGTCGTGTTTCGCCAGCAGGGCGAAGACGCCGTTGACCGTGCCCGCGGCCGAGACCACCGGCTTGACCCAGGCGCGCCGCACGCCTTCCGCCCGCAGGACGAGGCCCGGCGGCAGATAGGCGATGTCGTCCGGTTCGCGGTGGATATAGATGCCGGCGCGGCGGCTTTCCTGCTTCACCGGGAACGCCTCGGGACGCGGCCGGCGGCCGCCATCGTCCGTCCATCCGGACATCAGCGGCTCGGTCGCGACCCGCACCAGGTCGTTGCCCTCGTCGTCCAGCACCCGGATCGCCACCATGTAGTCGGCGGACATCAGCTCGACCATCTTCGCGAGCTGGCGCAGCGTTTCGCTCAACGGGGCCCGCGCGGCCACGCGTTCGAGGATCTTCGTCTGCCCCGCCGCCAGGATTTCCGCCCGGCGGCGCTCGGTGATATCGCGCTCGGAAACGACGAAGCAGAGGGCCGTCTCGTCGTCGTTCAGAACCGGCGTCACCGACAGTTCGCTGACGAAGGACGAGCCGTCCCGGCGATACACCTCGGCCTCGAACTCGCACGGCCGGCGGCCGGCGATCGCCCAGGCGATCTTGCGCAAGCCCTGGTGGTCGCCGTTCGGGCCGAACAGGACGTCGATCGGCTGGCCGACCATGTCACCGCCGGTCTGGTCGTGCAGCCGGCAGAACGCGTCGTTCGCGAACAGTATCTTCGGATTTCCGGCCCGCCGGATATCGGCCGCGACCACGAGCGCCGGGTCGCGCTGTCGACGCAGTGCCTGCGCAAGCGGTCCGTCGAAAGCCAACGTCTCGCTGGACGCCACGAAAGCCCCCTCCTCCGCGGAACCCGTACCCTGCCCTCGGCCGGGAACCTGTGGATCAACTCCGGTTTGCCGTGGAGACCGCCTTCCCGATATTCCCCAACAGCGACGCGAGCAACACCGTTCGACCTCCGTGAACGGCGCCTAAAACACGATTGACGTTTCTGACTGGTTAGTCAAGCAAACTCAAGAATGACCTGGTCGACCGCCAGGCTGTCGCCCTGGCCGACATGCACGGCGGCGATGGTCCCGTCTTGTTCCGCGCGCAGCACGTTCTCCATCTTCATCGCCTCGACCACGGCAAGTGCCTGGCCGGCCTCGACGTTATCGCCCACGCCCACGTCGATCGAGACCACCAGGCCCGGCATCGGACAACGCAGGAACTTCGACAGATCGGGTGGTACCTTCACCGGCATGAGGCGCGCCAGCTCGGCGGCGCGCGGTGTGCGCACGGTGACGTCGAGCGTCACGCCGGCGTGAATCAGCCGATAGGCGTCGGGCCGCCGGTCCAGTTGCAGCGTCACCGCATCACCGCCGAACGAACCGCGCAGCAGCGGCTGGCCGGGCCGCCAGTCGCTGTGCAGTTCCACCGACCGGCCCGACAGGCGCAGTTCGAGCCGGTCGCCAGCCAGATCGGCGGCGACCTCGTGCTGGCCGCCGGCGATCCCGACCACCAGATCGACCGGTCCGGCCTGTCCTTGCACCACCGCCGCCTGGGCGGCGAGACGCAGGTGAACCAGCACGGCCGCCGCGGCCATCGCGTCACGAATGCCGTCGGTCAATTCGGCGTTCTCGAACCCGTCGGGGAACTCCTCGTCCAGGAACGCGGTCGTCAGGCGGCCCTCGCGAAAGCGCGGGTGCCGGACCAGCGCGTTCAGGAAGCTGACATTGTGGCTGATGCCACGGATGTAATAGGCGTCCAGCGCCTCCGACATGGCGGCGATCGCGGCGTTCCGGTCCGCGCCATGGGCGATCAGCTTGGCGATCATCGGATCGTAGAACATGGAGATCTCGGAGCCCTCAATGACCCCGGTGTCGACCCGTACGGCGTCGGTTTCCGCCGGCGCGGTCAGCCGCCGGAGGCGGCCGATCGACGGCATGAAGTTCCGCGTCGGGTCCTCGGCATAGACCCGCGCCTCGATCGCCCAGCCGTTCAAGGCCACGTCCGACTGCCCGATCGACAGCCGCTCGCCGGCCGCGACCCGGATCATCTGCTCGACCAGGTCGACACCGGTCACCATCTCGGTGACGGGATGCTCGACCTGGAGTCGCGTATTCATTTCAAGGAAATAGAAGTTCTTATTCCCATCGACAATGAACTCCACGGTGCCGGCCGAGCGATAGTCGACGGCCCTGGCCAGCGCGACGGCCTGTTCGCCCATGGCCTGGCGCGTACCGGGGTCGAGGAACGGGCTCGGCGCCTCCTCGATCACCTTCTGGTGCCGGCGCTGGATCGAGCATTCGCGCTCGCCCAGATAGAGGCAGGTGCCGTGCCCGTCCGCCAGCACCTGGATCTCGATATGCCGCGGCTGCTCGATGAACTTCTCGACGAAGACGCGGTCGTCGGCGAAGCTCGACCGCGCCTCGTTCGCGGCCGAGACAAAGCCTTCCCGCGCCTGCGCCTCGTCATAGGCAATGCGCATGCCCTTGCCGCCGCCGCCGGCCGACGCCTTCAGCATCACCGGATAGCCGACCTCGGCCGCCACGGCCGCGGCCTCGTCGGCATCGGCGATCGCGGCCAGATGTCCCGGCACCATGTTGACGCCGGCGTCGCGGGCCAGCTTCTTGGATTCGATCTTGTCGCCCATGGCCGCGATGGCCTTCGGCCCGGGGCCGATGAAGGTCACGCCGGCGGCCGACAGGGCGTCGGCGAAGGCGCCGTTCTCGGACAGGAAGCCGTAGCCCGGATGCACCGCCTCGGCGCCGGTCCGCGCCACCGCCTCCAGGATCCGTTCGATGACCAGATAGCTCTCGGCCGCCGGCGCCGGCCCGATGGCGACCGCCTCGTCGGCCATCCGCGCATGCAGCGCGCCGGCATCGGCCTCGGAATAGACGGCGACCGTACCGATGCCCATGCGCCGCGCCGTCCGGATCACCCTACAGGCAATCTCTCCCCGGTTTGCGATCAGTATTTTTTTGAACATAGGCTCGTTTCTTAAAGTGGAATGTTATCGTGTTTTTTCCACGGATTCTGAAGCTGCTTGTTCTTCAGCAGCGCCAGCGCCCGGCTCACCCGGCGGCGGGTGTTGTGCGGCATGATGACGTCGTCGATATAGCCCCGGTGACCGGCCACGAAGGGATTGGCGAACTTCGTGCGGTATTCCTCCGTGCGGGCCTCGATCTTGTCCGGATCGCCGAGCTCGGAGCGGAAGATGATCTCGACCGCGCCCTTCGGTCCCATCACCGCGATCTCGGCCGTGGGCCAGGCATAGTTCACGTCGCCGCGCAGATGCTTGGACGACATCACGTCATAGGCACCACCATAGGCCTTGCGCGTGATTACCGTGACCTTCGGCACCGTGCATTCGGCATAGGCGAACAGCAGCTTGGCGCCGTGCTTGATGATGCCGCCATATTCCTGCGCCGTGCCGGGCAGGAACCCCGGCACGTCGACGAAGGTCAGGATGGGAATGTCGAAGCAATCGCAGAAACGCACGAACCGGGCGGCCTTGCGGCTGGAATCGATGTCCAGGCACCCGGCCAGCACCATGGGCTGATTGGCGACGATGCCGACCGTGCCGCCGTCGATCCGGCCGAACCCGATGACGATGTTGCCCGCGAAGTCCGGCTGCAGCTCGAAGAAGTCGTTGTCGTCGACGACCTTCTCGATCAACTCCTTCATGTCATAGGGTTTTTGCGGATCGGCCGGGACCAGGGTGTCGAGCGACATCTCGACCCGCGCCGGATCGTCGTGGCACGGCCGCCGCGGCGGCTTCTCCCTGTTCGACAGCGGCAGGAACCCGAACAGGCGCCGCACCTGCGCCAGGGCCTCGAGATCGTTCTCGAAGGCGAGGTCGGAGACGCCCGACCGCGTCGAATGGGTCATGGCGCCGCCCAGCTCTTCCTGGGTGACCTCTTCCTGGGTGACCGTCTTCACCACGTCGGGGCCGGTGACGAACATGTAGGAGGAATCCTTCACCATCATGATGAAGTCGGTCATCGCCGGCGAGTAGACGGCGCCGCCGGCGCATGGCCCCATGATCACCGAGATCTGCGGCACCACGCCCGAGGCCAGCACATTGCGCTGGAAGACCACGGCATAGCCGCCGAGCGAGGCCACGCCTTCCTGAATACGCGCGCCGCCGGAA
>JANQKO010000176.1 GCA_028281075.1 Alphaproteobacteria bacterium
TGATGGCGCGGGCCTGCGCCGTGGTCTGCAGGAAGAAGCCCGGCACGTCGCGCTTGCCGTTGATCGGCTCGATGGTCGCGGTCAGGTCCTCGCGCGCCAGCCGGTCGGCCGCGTAGGCCAGGTTGTCGCGGTAGGCGTCCTCGTAGGCCGTGCGCGCCGGCCCGCCCGCCGGCGCCAGCCCGGCGACCAGATGGACGCGCGGACAGTCCAGCGCCCGGGCATAGTCGATCGCCCGGCCGATGCCCTCCTGGAACTCGCCCTTGCGGTCGGGCAGGCAGGCGAGGCCGCGCTCGCCGGCCTCCCAGTCGCCGGCCGGCATGTTGAGCAACACCTGCTCCAGGCCGGCGGCCGTCAGCCATTCGGCCAATTGCTCCTTGTGGCGCACATAGGGAAACAGATACTCGACGCCCTTGAAGCCGGCGTCCGCCGCCGCCCGGAAGCGGTCGGGAAAGGCCAGCTCGGTGAACAGGAAGGTCAGGTTGGCGGCGAATTTCGGCATGTCGTGGTGTCCCTCCCGCGTCCGGTCCGCCGCAGTCTGGCACCCCCGGCACGGCGGCGGCAAGCATCACCGGCCGGGGCCGGCGCTTGATTGCCGGTGGATGCCGTGCCAGCTTAATCGCGGTTCGCTGCGGTGCGGGATTCGGCCATGCAGGCAGGTTGGTTGAAGACGTCGGAGCGCGACGGCGGCCTGTTGCTGCAGGCCGGCGGCGCCTGGGACGTCGGCAGCGTCGCCCGGCTCGACGCCGAGCTTCGCGGGCTGGCGCCGCGCGAGCGGGCGCCGCTGACCGTGGACCTGGCCGGCGTCGAGCGGCTCGATACCGCCGGCGCCTGGCTGATTCACCGCACGCTGCGCGACATGCGCCAGGCCGGGATGACGGCCGAGACCCGGGCGGTGACGCCCGACTTCCGGGTCATGCTGGAGCAGGTCGCGGCCAACGACCGGCCCTGCGAGGTGGCGCCGCCGCCCGTCAACGCGCTGGTCGCCTGCGTCAACCGCGTCGGCGAGGGCACGCTTGATGCGCTCGAGGAAGCCCGCCAGGTGCTGGGCTTCTTCGGCCTGATCATGCTGACCTGGGCGCGCACGCTGGCGCGGCCAGGCCGGCTGCGCGGCACGCCGCTGGTCTATCACATGGAGCAGGTCGGCGTGAACGCGCTGCCCATCGTCGGCCTGATCTCGTTCCTGATCGGCGTCGTGCTGGCCTATCAGGGCGCGGTCCAGCTCCAGCGCTTCGGCGCCGAGATCTTCGTCGTCAACCTGATCGGCGTGTCGGTGCTGCGCGAGATCGGCATCCTGCTGACGGCGATCGTCGTCGCCGGCCGCTCGGGCAGCGCCTTCGCCGCCCAGATCGGCTCCATGGTCGTGCACGAAGAGGTCGACGCCATGCGCACGCTGGGCCTCGGTCCGGTCGAGGTGCTGGTGCTGCCGCGGGTGCTGGCGCTGGTCGTGATGCTGCCGATCCTGGCCTTCTGGGCCGACCTGATGGGCCTGCTCGGCGGCGGCATCATGGCCTGGCTGGTGCTCGACATCTCGCCGGGGCTCTATATCGACCGCCTGCGCGACGCCGTCGGCCTGTGGAGCTTCTGGGTCGGCATCATCAAGGCGCCGGTGTTCGGCTTCCTGATCGCCATGGTCGGCTGCCTGGAGGGCATGCGCGTCTCCGGCAGCGCCGAGAGCGTCGGCCGGCAGACCACGCGCGCCGTGGTGACCTCGATCTTCCTGGTCATCGTCGTCGACGCCCTGTTCTCGATCTTCTTCTCGTTCGTCGGTGTCTGACGGCGCGGTCAGCGAGGGCAACGGCACGGCCGCCGAGGCGCGGCCGATCATCCGCGTCCGGGGCCTGTGCACCCGGTTCGGGCCGGTCGTGATCCACGACGGCCTCGATCTCGACGTGCGCCGCGGCGAGGTGCTGGGCATCGTCGGCGGCTCCGGCACCGGCAAGTCGGTGCTGCTGCGCACCATCATCGGCCTGAACCGGCCGGCCGCCGGCGGCATCGAGGTCTTCGGCCAGGACCTCGCGGCGCTGAAGCCGGCCGAGCGGGCGCGCTACGAGCGGCGCTGGGGCGTCCTGTTCCAGGACGGCGCGCTGTTCAGCTCGCTGACCGTGGCCCAGAACATCGAGGCGCCGCTGAAGGAGCATCTGCGCCTGCCGCAGCATCTGCTGGACGAGATCGCCGCGCTGAAGATCAGCATTGTCGGCCTGCCGCCGGACGCCGGCGCGAAGTATCCCGCCGAGCTGTCGGGCGGCATGCGCAAGCGGGCCGGCCTCGCCCGCTCGCTGGCGCTCGATCCGGAGCTGTTGTTCCTGGGCGAACCGACGGCCGGTCTCGACCCCATCGGCGCTGCCGCTTTCGATCAGTTGATCCAGCGTTTGCAAACTACGCTCGGACTTACGGTTTTCATGGTAACCCATGATCTTGACAGCCTTTTTGCCATTTGCGACCGCATTGCGGTGCTGGCCGAAAAGCGTGTTATTGTCGTCGGACCGATGGAAGAAATGCTG
>JANQKO010000183.1 GCA_028281075.1 Alphaproteobacteria bacterium
AACGTGAACCACGCCTTGAAGGAAGTCGACGCCGCCGCGAACGCCGTCTGCGCCACGCCCGAGCAGGTCGTGCAGACGCTCGCCTACGTCATCCGGGGCACGCTCCCCGGCCGTGCCGGCAGCATGGCGGCGGAGTAACCGACTACAGCAGGAACACCCCCTTGCCCGTCGTCTGGGTGTCGAACAGCTTGTAGGCTTCGTCGGCCTGGTCGAGCGAATAGCGCTGCGTGAACAGCCTGTCGACATCGACCTCGCGGTCGGCGACGAAGCGGGCGCATTCCTCCTGGATCACGGTCGAGAAGGTCCAGGAGCCGATCACCGTCAACTGCTTGCGGATCATGTCCTTGCTGACGTCGATGGTGACCTCGCCGCCCTCGCCGACGAAGCAGACCGTGCCCCAGGTGCGGGTCGCCTTGATCGCGGCCGAGCGGGCCGCGGCGGCGCCGGAGCAGTCGAGCGCCAGATCGACGCCCTCGCCATGCGTGAGGTCCTTCAGCGCCTCGACCGGATCGTCGGCCGACGGATCGACCACCGCGTCGGCGCCGAAGTCCGGCGCCAGCGCCCGCCGCTCGGGCGACGGGTCGACGGCGATGACGCGGGCGCCCATGGCGGCGCCGAGCTGCACCGCCGACAGCCCTACCGGGCCCTGGCCGAACACGGCCAGCGTGTCGTGGCCCGACAGGTTCATGCGCCGGATCGCGCCATAGGCCGTGCCGGTGCCGCAGGAGATCGCCGCGCCGGTCTCGAACGACAATTCGTCCGGCAGCTCGACCAGCGTGCGGGCCGGCACCTTCATATAGTCGGCATGCGCGCCGTGGGCGGTCGCGCCATAGACCACGAAGCCCTCGCCGCAAAGCTGCGACCAGCCGACCCGGCAATGGTGGCAGACGCCGCAGCCGCAATAGTGATGGTCCATGACCCGCTGGCCGACGCGGGCCTGGCGCTCGCTGACGCCCGGGCCGACGGCGGCGACGATGCCGCAGGGCTCGTGCCCGGCGATCAGCGGCTCGGTGATGTCGCCCAGGCCCAGCGCCTTCTGGGCCTCGCCCGGCGCCGGGCGGTAGAATTTCAGGTCGCTGCCGCACATGCCCGAGGCCTTGATCTCCAGCACCACCTCGCCCGGCCCCGGCGTCGGGTCGGGAAACTTCCGGATTTCGACCCGCCGATCACCCACAAACAACACGCCGCGCATGGCTTCCTCCCGGATTATCGTTGACGGCCGCCGGCGCCGACCCGCGCCCGCGTGTTTAGTTCGACGGCGATACTAAACCAAAGCCGGCCGGCCGCCGCGAGGCAAAATCGGCCGCGCGGCCGTACGCTTACGGCTTGATCCAAATGCCGCCGGCCTGATGCGAGGCCACGCAGGCGGCGACGAAATTCATGCCGGCGACGCCCTCGGCGATGCCCGGCAGCAGCGCCGCGCTCTCGGGCACCGGCGCGTCTTCCAGATGCGCCACGATCAGGTCGGCGGCATCCCTGTAGATGTTGGCGAAGCCCTCGAGATAGCCCTCGGGATGGCCGGGCGGCACGCGCGTCGCGGCCATGGCCGTCCCGGACTGGCCGGGACCGCCGCGGGTCAGGATCTTCGTGACACCGCCGAATTCCGAGAACCGCAGCTCGTTCGGGTTCTCCTGCCGCCATTCGAGCCCGCCCGTCTCGCCATAGACCCGGAGCTTGAGGCCGTTCTCGTTGCCGACGGCCACCTGGCTGGCCCAGAGCTGGCCCCTGGCGCCGCCGGCGAAACGCAAGAGCACCTGGGCGTCGTCGTCGAGCCGCCGGCCCGGTACGAAGGACGTGGTCTCGGCGCAGAGCTCGGCCAGCTCGAGCCCGGTCACGAAGCTGGCGAGATTGTATGCATGCGTGCCGATATCGCCCAGCGCGCCGCCGATGCCGGCCCGTTCCGGATCAGTGCGCCAGACCGCCTGCTTCCGGCCCGTCGCCTCCAGGTCCCGGGCCAGCCAGTCCTGCGCGTATTCCACCTGCACCACCCGGATGCCGCCGAGCGCGCCCGAGGCCACCAGGTGCCGCGCCTCGCGGACCAGCGGATAGCCGGTGTAGTTGTAGGTGACGACGAAGACCTTGCCGGACGCCGCCACCACCCCGGCCAGCGCCGCCGCCTCGGCCGGCGTCGCCGTCAGCGGCTTGTCGCAGATCACGTGGATGCCGGCCTCCAGCATGGCCTTGGCGGCGGGATAGTGCAGATGGTTCGGGGTGGTGATGGCCGCGACCTCGATGCCGTCACCGCGCGCCGCCTCGGCCGCCGCCATCTCCGCGAAGGCGGCATAGGTCCGGGCGGGATCGAGGCCCAGATCCCGGCCCGACAGCCGGGCGCGCGCCGGGTCCGAGGACAGCGCGCCGGCGACCAGCGCGTAGCGGTCGTCGAGACGGGCGGCGATGCGGTGCACGGCGCCGATGAAGGCGCCACGCCCGCCGCCAATCATGCCGAGCCGGAGCCGGCGCGGCGCACCGTCACTCATGCGCGTCCCCAGGGCCGCCCGAGGACGATAGTGGGAATCCCGATCGATTTCATGTCGTTGCCGTCTCTGCCCCCGCCGCGGTGTTCGGACGGCCCCAGGCCGGCTTATGGCGGCCGCGATGGCCCGGTCACATCATGGCACGGCCATGGCGGGCTGTCGCGCCAGCCGCACCACGGGCGAGGCCAGAATGATCCAGGCCTGCAGCAGGAAGCCGACGGCCGCGACGATCAGGCCGGCATCCGCGCCATGGACGCCGCCGATCAGCGCGCCCAGCGCCGCGCCTACCGGCCGGGCGCCATAGGCCAGCACGTTCACGGCCGAGACGCGGCCGAGCAGGTCGGCCGGCGTCACCACCTGCCGCAAGGTCGTGGTGCTGATCACCCAGATGATCGGCCCGAAGCCGACCAGGAGAAAACTCAGGCCGGCCAGTTCCATGAACGGCAGCCAGATCGTCGCCGCCATGACCAGCGCCGCCGACAGCCCGAAGACCGGTCCGATGGCGACGACAAGGCCAAACGGCAGCCAGCGGATGACCCGGCCGGCCAGCAGGGCGCCCGCGATCATGCCGGCACCGTAGGCGGCGAGCGTGCCGCCGACCTCGGCCGCGGTCAGGCCGAGCCGGTTGACGGCATGCGGCACGTAGACGGCCAGCAGCACGAAATAGGCCGTGTTGAAGATGAACTGTGTCAGAAAGATCGGCCGCAGCAGATCGTGGCCGAAGACGAAGCCGATGCCGTCGCGGACCTCGCTCCGGATGTCGCGCCCGGCGACGGGCACGCGTGGCGGCTCGCGCAGACCGGCGAGCAGCGCCACGGCGAGCAGCGACAACGCCGCGGCGACGCCGAAGGCCGGCACCCCGCCGGTCCAGCCAACCAGCAGGCCGGCCAGCGCCGGGCCGGCGGTGAAGGCGACGGTGCGGGCGAGCTCGATGCGGGCGTTGGCGGCGGCCAGCGCGTCCGGCGGCACCAGCGCCGGCACCAGCGCCGGCGCCGCGACCGTGTAGGCGACGGTGCCGCAGGCGCCGATGAAGCCGAGGACCGCCAGCAGCGGCAGCGACAGCAGCCCGGTGAAGGCCAGCACCGGCACCGCGACCAGCGCCAGCACGCGCAGGCCCTCGGCGGCTGCCATCAGGCCACGGCGCGACATGCGGTCGGCCAGCACGCCCGCCGGCAGCGCGAACAGCAGGAACGGCAACGTGGCGGCCGTGTGCAGCAGGCCGGTGGCGCCGGCCCCGGCGCCGAAGGCCAGCACGGCGATGATCGGCGCCGCCGCCAGCGCGATCTGCTCGGCCGACTGCGCCGCCAGGTTGGACCAGGCGAGGCGGTTGAAGGCGCGGGGCACGCGCGCGGCGGCGTGGGCTTGCATGGAACGGGACCTTGGCGGCTGCGACGAACGGTCCGCAGCCTAGGCCGCGCCGGCCATCGCGCTCTATCCGGTCCTTGCGCCGGCGGGCGTCTATACTGTCGGCACGGCACAGCTCGATGCGGGAGGTCCGCCATGAACGACATCGCGTTTCGCCGCGCCACGCGCGGCGACCTGCCGGCGATCATCGCCCTGCTGGCCGACGACCCGCTGGGCGCCGCGCGCGAGGACCCGGCCGACCCGCCCAACCCGCGCTACGTCGACGCGTTCGACGCCATCGACCGTGATCCGAACCAGTATCTCGCCGTCGTCACCGCCGGCGAAGCCGTGATCGGCTGCCTGCAGCTCAGCTTCGTCCCCGGCCTGTCGCGGCTGGGGCTCTGGCGCGGCCAGATCGAAAGCGTGCGCATCGCCGCCGCGCATCGCGGCGGCGGCCTCGGCCGCCGGATGTTCGAATGGGCCATCGACGAATGCCGCCAGCGCGGCTGCGGCCTGGTCCAGCTCACCACCGACAAGACCCGCGCCGACGCGCTCCGCTTCTATGAAAGCCTCGGCTTCCGGGCCAGCCACGAGGGCATGAAGCTGGCGCTGGAATAACGGCCACGACGCGCCACGACGCCCTATCCCCGCGGCAGCGACGCACCGAACCCCTCGATCCGGAACACCCGCCGGTACCAGGCGTCGATGTTGGACGTCGTTGGCGCCGCGTCCGCGAGCCCGAGCTGGGTGACATTGGACCCGACCGACAGGTCGGCGATGCTCGGCGTGTCGCCGGCAAGGAACGCGTTCGACTCGTGGATCCTGACCATGACCACTGGGATGGCCGGTCGGCGATTTCTTCACAGCCTCCGCCGCCGGCAGGACGAAGCCAAGGCGGTGAACGGGCCAAGTGTTCAAAAGCGCCACGGGTCCGATCCGCATCGGTAAAGACGTGAACTCAAGGACCGGATTCGCCGCTTCCATGGGCAACGCCAACTACTAAGAGATTAATTTAAGACACTCTGCTATACTTTTAGTTTGCAATACGAGGCTTCGCCATGTCGATGATCGAGAATCTCATCGGCTCGTTCGTGCCATTCGGTTTGACGAATGCGCAAACGGACGTCGACACCCCGAAAAAACGAATGATCGCGATCACGAACGTCGTCTTGCTCGCCTGCATCGCGATTACCATCGCGGCCGTACCGACGGCTTATCTTGTTGCGAACAGCATCCCATTGGCGTTGGTCGCAACGGTGTTCCTCACGCTCTATTTGTTCTGCCTTTTCCTGAATACCGGACGTTCTCATACCCAGGCGAAGCTGTTGCTGGTCCTGGTCGGCTGCGTGAATTACGTTGTCCTGTGCTTGGCGCTCGGGCCACTGTCGGGCGCCGACATCTACGCCTTGGCGATGATCGCCGTGCCGTTCCTGGTTTTTCCGCGCGACGAAAAGCGCCTGATGTGGACGTCCTATGTCCTGATCGGCGCGTCCATCATCGCGGTTCAGATCGCCTTCGATCACGCCGCGCCGTTCGTGGAACAGAGTCCGGAGGCACTCCGGTTTTCGCGGATATTCTGCATTACCGCCACATGCCTGATCGTCACGGGGGCAAGCCTGTGTCACCACCTTACGGTGGCGCGGGCCGAACGGCGGCTCGAAGCCGCGGCACGGCGTTCCGACGACCTGCTGCACAACATCCTGCCGGTGCCGATCACCGACCGGCTGAAGCGGCGGGAGAACCCGATCGCCGACGATTGCGAGGACGTCACCGTGCTTTTCGCCGACATCGTCGGCTTCACCAGCTTCGCCATGCGGCGCTCGCCGGACAAGGTCGTCTCGGTCCTGAACGAGGTGTTCTACAAGTTCGACGAGCTCGCCGACCAATTGGGGCTGGAAAAGATCAAGACCATCGGCGATGCCTACATGGTCGCCGGCGGCCTGCCGAGGCTGCAGCCCGACCATGCCGCCGCCTGCGCAGAAATGGCCCTCGGCATGCTGGCGGCGACGGACCGCCTGAAACACGAAACCGGGTCCAACGTCACGCTGCGCATCGGCATGCATTCCGGCCGGGTCGTGGCCGGCGTCATCGGCAAGAACAAATTCGCTTACGACCTCTGGGGCGACACGGTGAACATCGCCAGCCGCATCGAGAGCACCGGCAGCGAATCCCATATCCATGTTTCGCTCGCCACCCATGAGCTGCTGAAAGACCGGTATACGTTCAGCGACCCGCATATCGTGGAGCTCAAGGGCCGCGGCCCGATGCAGGCCTATTTCCTGACCGGCCGGCGCATAAACAAGCCCATGTCCACGATTGCCGGGTAGCGCGTCGCGATTTCGCCGATCACCAACACCCCTGGATTCCCGACGCCCATCCGGGTCTAATCGGCCGGTTCCGGTTTCCGCGGGGAAGGGGTGTTCGCGTGTCCGCCAATATTGATCCGATTACGGCGTCGGTGATCCGACATCGGCTGACGGCCATCGTCGAGGAGATGGGCGAGGCGATGCTGCGGACGTCGTACTCGCAGATCCTGAACTCGAGCCGCGACTTCTCGGCCGCGCTCTGCGACGGGCACTGCCGGCTGGTGGCGCAGGCCGAGCATATTCCGGTCCATGTCGGCGCCATGCCCTGGGCGGCGAAGGCCGTCGCCGACTATTTCGGCGACGACGTGCATCCGGGCGACCTGTTCCTGCTGAACGATCCCTATCACGGCGGCAGCCACCTGCCCGACGTCACCGCCATCGTGCCGGTGTTCGTCGCCGGCGAACTTGCCTTCTGGTCCATGAACCGGGCACATCACAGCGACATCGGCGGCGCCACGCACGGCGCCTACAACCCGGCCGCCACCGAGATCTTCCAGGAGGGCCTGCGCATCCCGCCCCTGCGCCTGTGGTCGAAGGGCGAGGCGCGACGGGACCTCGTCGACATGCTGGCCGTCAACGTGCGGCACCCGCGCGACTTTCGCGGCGATCTGGCCGCCCAGATCGGCTCGGTCCGGCTCGGCGAACGACGGCTGCAGGCGCTGGTCGAGGATTTCGGCGCCGAGGTGGTGCTGGCGGCCGGCGAGATCATCCTCGACGGCGCCGAGCGCCAGGCCCGGGCCGAGGTCGCGGGCTGGCGCGACGGCGTCTATCTGGGCGAGGCGTTCCTCGACGACGACGGCCATGGCCGCAGCGACATCGCCATCCGCGCCACGGTGACCGTGAACGGCAGCGACGTCGAGGTCGACCTGTCGGCGTCCGACCCGCAGACCACGTCCTTCGTGAACTCATCGTTCGCCAACATGCGCTCGGCCGTGGCCCAGACCTTCGCCTACCTGATCGATCCCGGGATCCCGAAGAACGACGGCGCGCTCCGGCCGCTGACCGTGAAGGCGAAGCAGGGCACCATCGTCTGGGCCGACGACGGCCTGCCCGTCACCATGTGCACCAGCCACTGCTCGAACGAGATCATCGAGGCCGTCACCGTGGCGCTGGCCCAGGCCTGCCCCGAACGCGCCAATGCCGGCTGGGGCCGGCGGCTCAGGATCGCCATCAAGGGCCAGGACCCGCGCAACGGTAGGACCTTCATCTGGCACATGTTCCACGCCCGGCCCGGCGCCGGCGCGTCGCCCGGCGGCGACGGCTGGCACACGGCGGGCGAGTGGCATTCGGCCGGCGGCCTGAAGTTCGGCAGCGTCGAGGTGGCCGAGGTGCGCTTTCCCCTGTTCTTCCGCCGGCACGAGTTCCGACCCGATTCCGGCGGCGATGGCCAGCACCGCGGCGGCTGCGGCGCCGAGATGGAGATGGTCGTCGAGTGCGACGGTCCCGCCGTCGCCAACACGGCCGGCGACGGCCTGCGCTACGGCGCCCGCGGCATTCACGGCGGCAAGGACGGCGCGCCGCACCACTACGTGCACCGGCAGGCCGACGGCCGCGTAACGGACCTGAAGAGCAAGGAAGTCGGCATCCCGGTGCGGCCCGGCGACATATTCCATGTGCGGTCGGGCGGTGGCGGCGGCTGGGGCGATCCGGCCAAGCGCGGCAAGGCGGCGCACGACGTCGACCGCCGCGACGGCCTCGTTCGCTGAGGCGCGGGCCATGTACCGTATCGGGGTCGATGTCGGCGGCACCTTCACCGACGTGGTGGCGGTCGACGATGACGGCGGCGTGACGCTGGCGAAAGCGCCGTCGACGCCGGCCGACCAGTCCATCGGCGTGCTGGAAGGGCTGTCGCGGCTGGCCGAACGCCTGGAGACGACGCTGCCGGCGCTGCTCGGCAACACCGAGCGCATCGTGCACGGCACCACCGTGGCGACCAACGCGCTGCTGGAACGCAAGGGCGCCAGGGTCGGGCTGCTGACGACCGAGGGCCACCGCGACGTGCTGGAGATGCGCGAGGGCCTGAAGCCCGACCGCTACAACCTGCGCCTGCCGCCGGACCCGCCGCTGGTGCCGCGCTATCTCAGGCTCGGCGTCAAGGAGCGCCTGCGCCCCGACGGCCGGCTGGAAACACCGCTCGACACGGCTTCGCTCGACGCCGCCATCGCCACGCTGGCCGAGGCCGGCGTCGAGGCGGTCGCCATCTGCTACCTGCATGCCTACCGCGACGCGGCGCACGAGCGGGCCAGCGCGGCGGCCGTCAAAGAGGCGCTGCCGGGCGTCTACGTCACCGCCTCGGCCGACGTGTTCCCGCAGATCAAGGAGTTCGAGCGGGTCTCGACCACGGTGGTGAACGCCTATGTCGGCCCGGCGCTGGACCTCTATCTCGGCCGGCTGGGCGAGCGGCTGAGCGAGGCCGGCTATCACGGCCCGGTGCTGATCATGCTGTCGCACGGCGGCGTCGCGCCGATCTCGGACGCCATCCGCCTCGCCGCCGGCACCGTGCTGTCGGGCCCGGCCGGCGGCGTCGCCGGCGCGCGCTACAGCGCCAGCCTGCTGGGCAGCGGCGATCTCATTCCGTTCGACATGGGCGGCACCAGCACCGACATCTCGCTGATCGTCGACGGCGAGCCGACGCTCGCCAGCGACCGCGGCATCGCCGGCCAGCGCATCGCCCTGCCCTCGCTCGACATCGCCAGCATCGGCGCCGGCGGCGGCTCGATCGCCCGGGTCGACGGCGGCGGCGTGCTGCATGTCGGGCCCGAGAGCGCCGGCGCCGATCCCGGCCCGGCCTGCTATGGCCGCGGCGGCACCGCGCCGGCGGTGACGGACGCCAGCCTGGTGCTGGGCTTCCTCGATCCCGAGAACTTCCTCGGCGGGCGCGAGAAGCTGGATGAACCGGCGGCGGCGGCCGCGCTCGACGGCCTCGCCGGCGAGCTCGGCGTCGACCGCATGGCCGCGGCCGAGGGCGTGCACCGGGTCGTCAACACCAACATGGCCGAGGGCATCCGCCTGGTCTCGGTGCGCCGCGGCGTCGATCCGCGCCGCTTCGCGCTGCTGTCGTTCGGCGGCGCCGCCGGCATCCATATCACCGACGTGGCGCGCCAGCTCGAGATCGGCCGCGTCTTCGTGCCGCGCGTCGCCTCGGTGCTGTCGGCCTGGGGCATGCTGGCGACGGACCTGCGCTACGAGGTCTCGCGCACCCATATCGGCGACACGCAGGCGCTCGACGCCGACGGCCTGCGCGGGCTCTATGCCGAGATGGAGGCCGACGGCCGCGAGCGCCTGGCCGCCGGCTTCGACGGCGAGATCCGTATCCGCCGCTCGGCCGACATGCGCTACGGCGAGCAGATCTTCGAAATCGACGTGCCGCTGGACGATGTCGGCTGGGACGGCGGCGACCTGCTGGACCAGGTCGCGGCCCGCTTCCATCGCCGGCACGAGGCGCTGTTCACCTATGCGCTGCCGGACCAGGACGTGGTGCTGGTCAATGCCCGCATCGCCGCCATCGGCGTGCTGCCGGCCCTGCCGGCCGAGCCCACCGCCGACGCGGGCGCGCCGGCCGAGCCGTTCACGCGCCGCCGGGTGTATATGGGCGGCCGGCGCGAGGCGCCGGTCTACGACTTCGACGCGCTGACGCCCGGCCAGCGGATCGCCGGCCCGGCCATCGTCGAATCCGAGACCACGACCGTGGTGCTGCGCGCCGGCGATCGGGCCCGGACCACGCCGTTCCGCTGGCTGGACGTTGAGATCGACAAAGGCGACGACGAGTGAGGCAGATCGACGCTGCCGTCGACCGCCACACTCGTCATCCCGGCGCAGGCCGGGATCCACTGGCCCGATGGCCAAAATGCGGGCCGGGTCACATGGATGCCGGCCTGCGCCGGCATGACGAATGAGGAAAGGACGACGAGTGACCGAACGGGACGACGACAAGGGCGCGACCGTGCTGGCGGCGGTGATGGCGAAGCGGGACTATGTCCTGCCCTACCACCGGCTGCTGGCCGAGACCGATCCAGACCTGCTCGCCGCCTATGACGCCTTCTACGAAAAGCTGACGCTGACCCCGCGCGCTTTCGACGACCGGGCGCGCGAGCTGGTCTGGGCCGGGCTGCTGGTGGCGACGCGCGAGCATGCCGGCACGCTGCACATGCGCCGCGCTGCCCGCACCGGCCTGACCTCGGCCGAGCTGTCGGCCGCCGCCGCCGTCGCCGCCGTGGTCGAGGGCCAGCCGGCGCTCGCTTTCGCGGGCCGGGATTTCGGGGACTGGATCCAGGAGCCGGACGCGCGGGCACGCTATCTCGCGTTGTTCACGACCGCGCGCGATCCGTTGCCCGAAGCCTTGGCGCATATCATCGCCACGGTCTGCCACGCGGCGCGTGGGAGCCATGACGGCATCGGGCTGCACGCGCCGCTGGCCTTCGCCGCCGGCGCCACCCGGCACGAGATGGCGGAGGGTTTGAGCTATCTGCTGCTGCCCTGCGGCGGCCCGACCTTCATCGAGGCCGTCGAGGCCTGGCAGGCCGCGGCCGAGGCCGGCGACTGCCCGCCGCCGTTCGAAACACCGCTGCCGGCATGAGCGGGGGGCCTGGCCTGCGCGACCGGCTGGCCGCCGGCCTGCCGTGTCTCGGCATGAGCCTGCGGCTTGCCCGCACCACCGACCATGCCGCGATCCTGCGGGATGCCGGCTATCACTGGATGTTCCTCGACCTCGAGCACGGCACCATGTCGTTCGACACGCTGTCGCAGATGGCGCTGGCCGGCATCGAGGCTGGCGTCAGCCCGCTGGTGCGCGTGCCCGACCACGATCCGGCGCCGATCAACCGGGCGCTGTCGAACGGCGCCATGGGCGTGATCGCGCCGCACGTGGACACACCCGAGCAGGCCGCCGCCGGCGCCCATGCCTGCCGTTTCCCGCGGCTGGGCGCGCGCGCCGTGCCCGGCGCCTTCCCGGCGCTGGGCTATGCGCGGCGCGGCTTCGACGAGGCGGCCGAGATCCTGAACCGCGAGACCCTGGTGGTGGTGATGATCGAGTCCGAGACCGCCGTCGCCAACGCGGACGCCATCGCCGCCGTCGAGGGCGTCGACGCGCTGTTCGTCGGCTGCAGCGACCTCACCTTCGAGCTGGGCCTGCCGGCGCGATACGATCATCCTGATGTGCGGGACTGCCTGACCCGGGTCCGCGACGCCGCCGCCAATCACGGCAAGTTCAGCGGCTTCGGCGGCGTCGGCGACGACGCGCTGGCAGCCGGTTACCTGGGTCTCGGCCTGAACCTGGTGCTGGCCGGCAACGACCTGGCGCTGCTGCTGCGTGGCGCCCGGGCGCGCGCCGAGGCGCTGGTCAGCCCCGCCACCTGAGGACGTGGGTCTCGACTCGCTTCAGCACCGCGCTGATCGAGGCGCCGGCGATGGCCAGCACCACCAGGCCGGCGAACACGGCCGCCGTGTCGTAGATGCCCGAGGCCTGGGCGATCAGAAAGCCGATGCCGCGGTTCGACGACATGAACTCGCCGACGACGGCGCCGATCAGCGCGTAGGGCACCGAGACCTTGAGCCCGGTCAGCACCCAGGCCGCGGCCGACGGCAGGATCACCACGCGCAGCAACTGCCACTCGTTCGCGCCCATGATGCGCACGGCGTTGATGTAGATCTGCGAGACGTCGCGCACGCCGCCGAAGGTGTTCAGGAACACCAGGAAGAACACGATCACCGCGCTCATGGCGATCTTGGATTCGATGCCGATGCCGAACCACATGATGAACAGCGGCGCCAGCGCGATCTTCGGCAGGCAATAGAGCGCCGTCACGTAGGGGTCGAAGATGGTGGCGATGGCATCCCAGCGGCCGAACAGAAAGCCCAGCGTGAAGCCGACCAAGGCGCCGATGCCGAAACCGCTGAACGTGGCGTAGAGCGTGATCCACAGATGCGTCGCCAGCGTGCCGTCGATCACCCAGCGCCGGAGCGTCTCGATCACGTCGGCCGGCGAGCTGATGAAGAACGGATCGACCAGCGTACCCGAGGCGACCTGCCAGAAGCCGATCATGGCGACGCCGAACAGCACCTGCAGCACCCGCAGGACCAGCCGCCGGCGGCTGGCCTGGGCCTCGTACGCCAGCACCGCCGCGGTCTTGAAGTTGGGCCGCTCGTCCGCGCCGTCCAGCGGATCCGACTTCAGGCTCACAGCTCTTCTCCCTTGTGGATCTCGGGCGCCAGCTCGGCCCACAGCGTCTCGTAATAGTCATGGAACTCGGGCGCGAAGCGGACCTTGAAGACATCGCGCCCCCGGCCGAGCTCGATCCGGCTTTCATGCTTGATGGCGCCGGGCTGGCCGGTGAAGACGATGACCCGCTGGGCGAGCGAAATCGCTTCCGTCAGGTCGTGGGTCACGAAGACCACGGTCTTGCCGGTATCCTCCCAGATCTTCAACAGCTCGCCCTGCATGACCAGCTTGAGCTGGGCGTCGAGCGCGCCGAACGGCTCGTCCATCAGCAGCGTGCCGGGGTCGTAGACCAGGAGCTGCGCCAGCGCCGCGCGCTTGCGCATGCCGCCCGACAGCTCCAGCGGAAAATGGTTCTTGAACTTCGCCAGGTTGACCATGCGCAGCAGCGCGTCCGCCCGCTCGGCGCTTTCGCCGCGCGACTGCCCCTGAATCTGCAGCGGCAGCAGCACGTTCTGCTCGACCGTGCGCCAGGGCAGCAGCGAATCCATCTGCGTCATGTAACCGACCTGCCGGTTGGCGCCCAGCACGGCCGTGCCGTCATGCAGGATCTGGCCGCTGGTCGGCTGGAAGATGCCGGCGATCATGTTCAGCAAGGTCGACTTGCCGCAGCCGCTGGGGCCCACGAAGGCCACGAACTCGCCGGTCTCGATGGTCATCGATACCGGGCTCAAGGCCGCGACCTCCTGGCCGCGGGCGATAAAATGCTTGGTGACCTCGTCAACGACAAGCGTCACGACCTACCCCCACATTGTCGGCGATCGGCGGACTGGCGGGGCGACACGCCCCGCCAGTGCCGGCATCAGATCTGCTTCACCGCGTCCGCCGCGATGGACGGATCATACGCGTCCGCGAACCCGAAGCTGGACGGCATCGGGTCCTTGTTCAGCGTCTTCAGGCTGAGATTGACGAACTCGACATTCTTCACGAAATGGTGCTCGCGCGGTGTCGGGTCCGGCATGTAGATCCGGCTGTTGCTGGCGAAGGCCTTCTCGAACACATCAGGGTCCAGGCCCTCGAACCAGCCCGTGGCCCAGCCCTTGAAGGCGTTCGGATCGCCGTTGATCGCCCGCAGGCCGAGCGTCAGGCCCTTCATGTAGTCGACCAGCATGTCGCGCTTGCCGTCGATCGCCGACTGCGCCACGGCCACCGAGATGTAGAGATAGTCGTTCAGCTCGGGCGGCGGATTGGTCGCCATGTTGAACAGATAGGCGGCGCCGAACTTCTTGATGGCGATGTCGGCGGTGGGCGAGGACAGGCAGAAGCCGTCGATGACACCGCGGTCCATGGCCGCCAGCAGGCCCTTGCCGCCGCCCTGCACCGGCGTCAATTCGGCCTCGCGGTCGGGATTGATGCCGGCCTTGTCCATCAGATAGCGCAGCAGGTTGTCCGGCCCGGCGCCCGGTCCCGTGGTGCCCATCTTCAGGCCCTTCAGCACGCGCGCCTTGTCCTCCACCGAGGAGGCCTCGCTGACGCCGGCCTTGTCCAGGATGTCCTTCTTCACGACCACGTTGCTGGCATATTTGTTGACCAGGCCGCCGATCAGCTTCAGCGGCTGGTTCTGCACCTGCACCTTCATGGTCTGGCCCGGCGCGCCCAGCAGGATGTCGGCGTTACCGCCGATCAATGCCGCCGTGTTGACGCCACGGCGCGTCGCCGTGACGTTGACCTCGAGTCCGGCCTTGCCGAAGAAGCCGCCGCCGATGCCGTAGTCCTCGGCCGCCCAGAGCCACGACTTGGCGGTCGAACGCAGGCTCTGCACGGTGGTGGCGGCATGTGCCGACCGCGGCGCGACCAGGCCGATGGCGGTGGCGACGCCCTGCATGGCGGCGACGCCGCCGACGGCCGCCACCGTCTTCAGGACAGTCCGGCGGCTATGTTCCTTCAAGGTCATGACAACCCCCTCCCAATTTACGCCGCGCACCCGCCGCGGCGCTTCGCGGTAAAGGTAGCGTGTCCGGCGGCCAAAGGCCAATCCGGGCTAGGATGCAGTGCCCGCGGCCTCGTCGAAGCCGCCCTGACCCTCGAGCTCGGCCCAGGCGCGGAACGGCGGCGAGGCATCCACGGCGCCATCACGGATAAGTTGCAGCCAGACGCCGCAGGCGTCGACGAAGTTGGGCACACTGCCCGGAAACATCACATACGAGATGGCTTCCGCCAGCTCGTATTCGTCGGCGCCGGCGGCATAGGCGCCCCTGAGGTGCCAGGCGACCTGGTCCCAGCCGCGCCGGCAGGCCTGCGCCGCCGCCATCGCCATCTCGACCAGCGCCGGCGACACCGGCTCGCCGGCCACCAGCCTCGCCAGACCGTCGCGGTAAGCCCGCTCGGCGTCGTAACCCGGCAGGTGCCCGGACCAGCGCTCGGCGGCGAAGGCGAAGCAGGGCGCGCCACGGGCATAGGCGGCGAGACGGAAGGCGGTCTCGATCAGCGCGTCGCCGCCGCCGGCGTCCCGGAACTTCTGAATGTGATGTGTCGCCAGCGCCTCCTCGGTCGCGGTCAGGATGACCAGCCAGACGAATTCCTTGTCGTGCTCGGACATTGGCCGCGGGCGCAGCGTCAGCGCCGTGTAGGCGGCGTCGTAGCCGGCCAGCAGCTCGGGCGCGGCCACCGCCAGCAGCCCGTGATGCGGCAGCAGATAGCCCCGCTTCGCCTGCACGTCGCGCAATCGCGCCCGCGCGCCGGCCGCGTCGTCCTCGGCATTCGCCATGCCCGTCTCCTTTTACCTGTTTCCCGGAATTGAATGGCCCACCCACCGGCGGCATCATGTGGTGGTCATGTTAAGCGGGCCGGTTGAACAGGCGCAACGCGGCCTGTCAGACTGGCGGGCGAAAGGGAAACGCCCATGACCGACCTGCCCCGCCATGCCCGCGCCGTCATCATCGGCGGCGGCGTCATCGGCT
>JANQKO010000218.1 GCA_028281075.1 Alphaproteobacteria bacterium
TGCGCGGCAACCGCGTCGCCATGATCTTCCAGGACCCGATGATGACGCTCAATCCAGTGTTGCGCATCGATACGCAGATGATCGAAACCGTGCAGGCGCATAACGACGTCGACCGCGAAACGGCGCGGCAGCGGGCGCGCGACGCCTTGGGCCAGGTGGGCATTCCGTCGCCGGACGAGCGCTTGCAGGCCTATCCGCACCAGTTCTCAGGCGGCATGCGGCAGCGGGTGGCGATCGCCATCGCGCTGATCAACAAGCCGGAGCTGATCATCGCCGACGAGCCGACGACGGCGCTCGACGTCACCATCCAGGGACAGATCCTCTACGAGGTGCAGAAGCTCTGCCGCGAGACCGGCACGGCGCTGATCTGGATCACGCACGACCTTGCCGTCGTCGCCGGCCTGGCCGACCGGATCTGCGTCATGTATGCCGGCCGCATCGTCGAGAAGGGGGCCGTCGACGACGTGCTCGACCATCCGACGCACCCCTATACGCGCGGCTTGATCGGATCGGTGCCGAGCCACAATCAGCGCGGCCGGCGGCTGACGCAGATTCCCGGCATGACGCCCTCGCTCCTGAACCTGCCGCCGGGCTGCGCCTTCCGTGGCCGCTGCCCGCGCGCCGATGCCGCCTGCCTGGCCGAGCCCGAGACCTCCGAACCGGTCGCCGGGCGGGAAGTGCGCTGCTTCCACCCGCACATCGCGGAGGCCGTGGCCTGATGGACACGGCGGCGCCGATGGTCGAGACCCGCGGGCTGGGCAAGCGCTTCGTGAAGAAGCTCGACATCGCCGGCAAGATCGCCCGCCGGCTCGGCGCCGGCGGCCGCGAGGAAGTGGTGCACGCGGTCGATCAGGTCGACCTCGCGGTATTCGCCAATGAAGTCGTCGGCCTGGTCGGCGAATCCGGCTGCGGCAAGTCGACACTGGGGCGCATGGTGGCCGGCATCATGGCGCCGACCGAGGGCGAGATCCGCTTTCGCGGCACCAGCGTCGGCGCGCTGGACGCCGCCGCCGCCAGGGACTACGCGCTGACCATCCAGATGATCTTCCAGGACCCCTTCGCCTCGCTCAATCCGCGCATGCGGGTCGAGCAGATCATCGGCGAGGCGCCGGTCGTGCACGGCATCGTTTCCCGATCCGAACGCGCGGACTACGTCGCCGACCTGATGCAACGGGTCGGGCTCGATCCGGAATACCTCAGGCGCTATCCGCATCAGTTCTCGGGTGGCCAGCGGCAGCGGATCGGCATCGCCCGGGCGCTGGCGGTGAAGCCGAAATTCCTGGTCTGCGACGAGGCCATCGCGGCGCTGGACGTGTCGATCCAGGCCCAGGTCCTGAACCTGTTCATGGACCTGCGTGAAGAGCTGGATCTGACCTATCTGTTCATCAGCCATGACCTGAGCGTGGTCGAGCACATCTCGGACCGGGTCGTCATCATGTATCTCGGCCGGGTCGTCGAGGTCGCGGCCACCGAGGCGCTGTTCGCCGAGCCGAATCATCCCTATACGCGGGCGCTGCTGGGCGGCGTGCCGCGGCTGGACATTCGCAAGCGCGCCTACGAGCCGGTAAAAGGCGAGATTCCGTCGCCGCTGGAGCCGCCGCCGGGCTGTCATTTCCATCCCCGCTGTCCGCACGCGAGCGCGCGCTGCCGCGCCGAGCAACCGGCCCTGCGCGAGGTCGCGCCCGGCCGCTGGTCGGCCTGCCACCTGAACGACGTGGATCATGCGGGACGGCCGGCGCCGGCGTGAGGGCGAGGGGCGGGCGCCTTCTCGCCGCCGAACCGCTTTTCGGTGTACCGGCCCGTGCGCGGTCGCGATGCGTGTGCGCGAATAAGCACAAATCCTGAATGGTTAAAAATGATTTCAAATTGATGTTCTGCTGATGCTAAAACAACTTGAAGTGTATTGAATCGTTTGTGGCCATTTACACCGGCCCGTGAAGATTGAGCAAAGGCAAGGAGTAAAGCATGCAGTTGCGGCTGGGCGCACCTCCTGACCGATTCCGTTCTTTCTCGCCGCCTTTACAGCATTCAGCAACGAACCGTTCGCACCGGCCCTGAAGCGGTTGTCGTCAATCGGCCTGTCGGCCCAAAGAGTGTAACAACGCCCCGATGTCTGGCGACGTAATCCTGAAAGACGTACTGGTGTCATTGTTCGACAGCGGACAGGCGCTTGTCAGTCTCAGGGATACCGAGGGCCGCGTCGTCAGGGTGAACCAGGCCGTGGCCAGCCTGCACGCGGCCACACCCGATGACATCGCCGGCCGTAGTCTTTTCGATCTCTACGGTTCCGCGGCGACGCGGATCTGCGAGGACGACCGCACCGTGGCGCGCAGCGGTCTGCCGATGCTGAGCACGGTCGAGCGTTTGCCGGTCGGAGCAGGGCGCACGCGCTCGGTCGCGGTCAGCAAGCTGCCCCTGTGCGACGAGCATGGCGTGGTGACGGGAATCCTGGTCGTCGGCAACGACATCTCCGGGACCGGCGAGCCGCCATATGCAAGGGAAGACGGGCAGGGCCTGCTGGAGACGGTGATCAATTGCCTGACCGGGGCGGTTGCGTATTACGGGCCGGACCGCCGGCTGGCGTTCGCCAACCGTGAATACTGGGATGTTCACGACTATATGGGAACCCGCGACGTCGCCCGGATCGGGGCCCGGTTCGAGGATATCACGAGAGCCACCTGCGAGCGCGCGATCGAATGCGAGAGCGACGCGGCGCGGCAGGCTCTGATCGACCAGTTTCTCGACGATTTCAGCGACCCGCAGGCCGGCACGGTCGTGAAGCAGAAAGAGCGCTGGTACCGGCATCACCGGTATCGGATGCCCTGCGGTGGCCGGGCGACCTTCGCTTATGACGTCAGCGAGGCCAAGAAAGCCGAGCAGGCGGCCGTCGAGAGCCGCAAGCTCCTGGAAACCCTTGTCGAGAGCCTGTCGGAGGCTTTGGTGCTCTATGGACCGGATCGCCGGCTGCAGTTCGGCAACAGCACCTACTGGCGATTCCACGAGGAGGCCGGAACGGCCGATGTGATCCGGGTCGGCGCCACGATCGAGGAAAACGCCGGGGCCATGGTCGCGCGCTTGGCCGAGCGCGATACGGCCTTCGATGCCCGGGCCGCCATGGAAGAAATCGACCGCGTGCACGGCGGCGAGGCCGCGGCGGCCGAATTCCGCTGGGGTCGGCGCGATGTCCGGCTGCGCCACTATCCGACACCGGACGGCGGACGGGTGACGTTGGGTCACGACGTTACCGAGCGGAAGAAGGCCGAGGCCGCCCTGGAGACAAGCAACGCCCGCCTCCGGGACTTCGCCGTATCGGCATCGGACTGGTTCTGGGAGATGGACGCGGATCTCCGCTACACCTGGGTGTCGGCGCGGATCGCCGACGCTACGGGCGAGCCCGCGGAAAATGTCCATGGTCGCAAGCGCTCGGACCTGATCGATACCACCGTTGACCCGGAGGCCTGGGCCGCGCATCAGGAAACGGTCCGGCAGCGCAAGCCGTTCAGGGATTTCGTCTACCGGCGCCGATCGGCCTCCCTGCCCGACGGGCTGGACCCGGTTCTTTGGGTGAAGACCAGCGGCGTGCCGGTGTTCAGCGCCGACGGCACCTTCCGCGGCTATCGCGGGACGGGCTCCAACGTCACCCCGGAGAAGCTCGCCGAGCAGGAGTTGAAGGACAGCGAGCGGCGCTACCAAACCCTGTCGGAAACCGCGCCGGTCGGGATCTTCCGGACGACGGTCGAGGGAATCTGCACCTACCACAACGGTGTCTGGGCCGCGATCGCCGGGCTGGACGGCCGCGCGGGCCTGGACGCGCCATGGACGTCGGTGTTCGACCCGAAGGACCGGCGGGGAATTGACGCGGCCTGGCGGGAAGCCGCGCTGAAGGATGGCGTCTATCGCACGGAAGCCCGGATCAGCGATGGCCGGGGCGGCGAAACCTGGGTGCTGGCCACCATCGCGCTGGAGGAAAGCCGGGACGGCGCGCCCCATACCTTCGTCGGTACCTTGACGGACATTTCGCAGCTCAAGCATGCCGAGGCGGAACTGCACGCCGCGCAGGACGCCCTGCGCGAGCACCGCGACGAGCTCGAAGTGCTGGTCGAGCGGCGGACCGCCGCGCTGCGCGCGGCGCAGCAAAGCCTGATCGCCAAGGAGCGGCTGTCGGCGATCGGCCAGCTTACCGCGACGGTCAGCCACGAACTGCGCAACCCCCTCGGCACGATCAGCGCGTCGTTCACGGCCTTGCGGCAGCGCCTGGACCTGCCGAACGACAAGGCCGTGTCCATCGCCGAACGGATCGAACGAAACATCGGGCGCTGCGAGACGATCATCCAGGATCTTCTGAACTATACGCGGATCGATACGCTGCGTTGCGTACCGCTTGACCTGGATGCCTGGCTGATGCGGTTCCTGGCCGAGCACGAACCGCCGGACGGCATCATACGCGAGGTCTGCCTCGACGCCGGCGGCAGGGTCTGTATCGACCGGATGCGCCTGGGGCAGGCGCTGACCAACCTGATCCGCAACGCCACGGATGCCCTGATGGAAGACGCGTCGACCGGCGGACGACTGGAGATCGAGTCCGGACGGCGTGACGGCGCGTGTCTGATCTGGATCAGGGACGACGGCCCCGGGATCGACCCGGATGTGATGGGGCGCATCTTCGAGCCCCTGGTCAGCACCAAGGCCTTCGGCGTCGGCCTGGGCCTGCCGCTGGTCCGGCAGATCATCGAGCTTCACGGCGGCACGATCGACATCGAGAACCGGCAGGGACGGGGTGTCGAGGCCGTCGTCCGGCTGCCGCTGCATGACAGCACCAACCCGCCGCATCCGGACGAATGCATGCCGGCGCGGCGTCGCCAGGATAGAACCGAGCCATGACGGATCGCGAAAGGCACATCCTCATCGTCGATGACGACACCGACTTCGCCGAGAGCCTGGGCGACCTTCTGGAGCTGCAGGGACACTCCTTCGCCATTGCGTCCGAGGGCATGCGCGCGGTCGAGCTCGCCGCCGAGCGGCCGTTCGATCTCGTTTTCCTGGACATAAAGATGCCCGGCATCGACGGCGTCGAAACCCTGCGGCGGCTGCAGCAGGTGCAACGGGACGTCAAGGTGGCCGTGGTCACGGGCTACGCGACGGAGACGCAGCTCGACGACGTCGTCGCCGCCGGCGCCTTTACCGTGCTGGCCAAGCCATGCCCCTATCAGCGCCTGCTGGACGTGGTCGACCGCGCCGATGCCGAGCAGGTCGTGCTGGTGGCCGACGACGATCCCGACTTTACCGACATGCTGGCCGAACTTCTGCCCGCGCCCGGCCGCCGCGTCCTGACGGCGAGCAAGGCGCTGGCGGCGATCGACATGCTCGACCAGGAAAGCATCAGCGTCCTTCTGCTGGACATGCGCCTGGCCGGGACCGATGGATACGAGGTCCTGGCGGCGCTCAAGGCGCGGCGGATCACTATCCCCGTCATCGTGGTCACCTCCTATCCGTTCGCGGAAGACGAATTGCGGAGCTTCGAAGACTCGGTCGCGGACGTCCTGCAGAAGCCGGTGCCGGTGCGCCGCCTGGTCGAGGCGATCGGCACCGTGACCTATGAGATATCGATGCGGCAGAATCAGGGGTCGACGTGAACATGCAAAACATCGCCGGACCGCCGCGCGGGCGGATGGAAAAGCCGCGCCTGACCGGACGCCAGGTACTGATCGTCGACGACGAGCCCGATTTCGCCGCCAGCCTGCAGGACCTGCTGGCGGTGGTGGGCTGTCTCGCGGAGACGGCGGCAAGCGCGGCCGACCTGCCGAGCGTGCCGTTCGATTTCGATGCCGAGGTGATCCTGCTCGACGTGCGGCTGAAGCAGGCCAACGGCATAGAGCTGATGAACCAGCTCCAGAAACGCTGGCCCTATGCGCGCGTGATCGTCATCACCGGGTTCGCGTCGAAGGAGACGGCGATCCAGGCACTGCGGAACGGCGCCGTCGGCTACCTGGAGAAACCCATTCATCCCGACGAACTGAAAGCCACCATCGCACAGGCGCTCTGGGCCTACGATGCCGAGATGACGATGCTGCGGACGCAGGAGCAACTGCAGGTCTCGCTGAACAAGGCGGAGACGGCGAACCTCTCGAAGTCGGTCTTCCTGGCCAACATGAGCCATGAGCTCCGCACGCCGCTGAATGCCATCATCGGCTTTTCGGAGGTCATGAAGCACGAGCATCTCGGTCCGTTATCGGCGGACCGGTACATGAGCTACGTCGAGAACATCCACGAGTCAGGGCAACATGTGTTGTCGATCGTGAACGACGTGCTGGAGCTGTCGCGGATCGAGATGAACGCCAAGGAGCTCGATGTGCGGCCGATGTGCCTGGACGAGGTCGTGAAAGAGTCATGCTCCATGGTCAGCGAGACGGCGGAAAGCCGCAACATCAGCCTGTGGCAGGTCGTGCCGCCGGAGTATTCCTCTCTCCGTGCCGACAGGAAGATGGTCAAGCAGATGCTGATCAGTCTTCTGTGCAATGCCATCAAGTTCACCGACGACGGTGGCCGTGTCGGCGTCGAGGTGTCGTGCAACGATACCGGCGAACTGCTGATCGCGGTGGAGGACAACGGCGTCGGCATCGCCGCCGACATGATCGACCGGGTGTTCGAGCCCTTCGCCATCGCCGAGCCCGTCGAATCGCGGCGTGGCGGCGGCGTCGGGCTGGGCCTGGCCATCACCAAGCAGTTGCTGGAGCACCACGGCGGCCGTCTGGAACTGCGCAGCAAGCGGAACGTGGGCACGACCGCGACCCTGGTATTTCCGGCGGCGAGCGTCGGGCGTGCGGGGTGTGCGCTTGGCGCCGACGCGGCGGCCTCGGGCGGATAGCCCGTCCGGCCCGGAAGATGGTGGCCGAGCTGCATATCGACGGCGTCCTGCGCCGTCTGGCGCCCGATCGGCAACCGCTGCCGGTGGTGCTGGATTCACCGCACAGCGGACGTCACTATCCAGCGGACCATGGTGCGGCCGTGCCGGTCTCGGTGATGCGGGGCGGCGAGGACGTTTATGTCGACGAGCTGTTCGGCCAGGCGCCGCGGCACGGCGCGGTGCTGCTGCATGCCCTGTTCGCCCGCACCTATATCGACCCCAACCGGGACGAGGCCGACATCGATACCTCGCTGCTGGCCGATGACTGGCCGGGGCCGGTCAATGCCAGCTTCAAGCAGGAGCTGGGCAAGTCGCTGATCTGGCGGCTGACCGGGAACAGCCGGCCGATCTACGACCGCAAGCTGACGGCATCGGAAGTGGCGGCGCGGATCGAACGCTACTGGCGCCCCTATCACGACGCGCTGGCCGAGGCGATCGTCGGCCTGCACGACGAATACGGCATGGTCTGGCACATCAACTGCCATTCCATGCACTCGGTCGCCGGCCGCAACCAGGTGGACTACGGGCAGCGCCGGCCCGATTTCACGATCAGCGACCGTCTGGGCACGACCTGCGCGCCGGATTTCCTGGACGTCGTCGTCGGCTGCCTGCGCGACAAGGGCTACGACGTGCGGATCAACGACCCCTATCAGGGCGCCGAGATCGTCCGCCGCTACGGCCGGCCGGACGCGCAGCGGCACAGCCTGCAGATCGAGATTAACCGGTCCCTCTATGTCGAGGAGCGCAGCCAGCGCAAGCACGCGGGCTTCGACCGGCTGCGCGCCGATCTCGGCGATCTCGTCGCCGCCGTTTGCGATTTCGCCCGGTCCCGCGTAGCCTGACGGCAACGATCATGTCCGTCCGCTCGTATTTTTCAGACAGCTATGCCGACGCGCGCGCCCGCTTTGTCGCGGCCTGCGCCGGCGCCGGGCTCGACATCGAGAGCCATCGTCATCCGCTGACGGGGCCCGACGGCGGGCCGTTGTTCGTCGACGTCGTGCGGATCGGACCGGCGGACGCGACGAAGCTGCTGCTGACGGTATCGGGCACGCATGGCGTCGAGGGCTTTTGCGGCTCGGGCTGTCAGATCGGCTGGCTGGAATCGGGGCTTTGGCGCGAGCTGCCCGCCGGTGTCGGCATGCTGATCGTGCACGCCGTCAACCCGCACGGCTTTGCCTGGATCAGGCGGGTGAACGAGGACAATGTCGATCTGAACCGCAACTTCGTCGACCATGACGCGGTCCCGGCCGACAATCCGGGCTACCGCGAGCTGGCCGACAGCTTGTGTCCGCTCGAGTGGGACGAGGCCTCGACCCGGCTGACCCGCATCGCCTCGCAGGCCTTTATCGACCGGCATGGCGACCGGGCCTTCGTCGCGGCGGTCAGCGGCGGCCAGTACGGCCACCCGGACGGGATCTTCTACGGCGGGCGCGAGCCGGTCTGGTCGAACCGGTTGATGCACGACATCTGTGCCCGCGAGATGGCGAACGTTCGCGGGCTGGCGGTGATCGATTTCCATACCGGCCTCGGCCCTTACGGCTATGGCGAGCTGATCTGCCGGCATCGGCCCGGCAGCGAGGCGCTGGCGCGGGCGCGGCGCTGGTACGGCGACTCGGTGACGTCGCCCGGCATGGGTCAGTCGGCCTCGCCGGTGATCGACGGCAATCTGCGCATGGCCTTCGTCGGCTGGCTGCCGGCGGCCGAGGTCACGTCGACGGCGATCGAATACGGCACCTATCCGGAGGATCGCGTGTTCGACGCCATCCGCGCCGACAACTGGCTGCACCTGCACGGCGACCCGACGACGCCGAAGGGGCGGGCGATCAAGGCCGAGATGCGGGAGATGTTCTATCCGGCCGCCGACGACTGGAAGGACATGGTCTGGGAACGGTCGGTGCAGGTCCAGCGCCAGGCGCTGCGTGGGCTGGCGGGGTAGGCGCGCCGATGGCCGATCCTTCGAGACGCGCCCTGTCTGGCGCTCCTCAGAGCGTGTGAATGAATTACTCACGACCCAAAGAAGCCGTCATGCTGGCGCAGGCCAGCATCCAGCGGCATCGCAACCTGTTGAAAAACAACA
>JANQKO010000249.1 GCA_028281075.1 Alphaproteobacteria bacterium
GCGTGGAGCATGAGATGGCCGAGCCCGGCGCTGGAGCCGACCCACTCGCCGACCACGGCGCCGATCGGCGCCACGGCCGTGGCCACGCGCAGGCCCGACGCGCGCGCCGGCAGGGCCGCCGGCACCCGGACCTTGAACAGGATGGCCGTGCGCGAGGCGTTCATGGTGCGCGCCAGGTCGAGCCAGCCCGGCTCGGTGCGCCGCAGCCCGTCCAGCAGGCTGGCGGTGACCGGGAAGAAGATGATGATCGCCGCCATCGTCACCTTGGAGGCGATGCCGTAGCCCAGCCACAGCACCAGCAGCGGCGCCAGCGCGAAGAACGGGATCGACGGCGCGATCACCAGCACCGGGAACAGCCAGCGCCGGACGCCGGTGTGATAGCCGATCAGGACGGCGCTGACGGCGCCGAGGCCACTGCCGAGCGCGAAGCCGAGCAGGATCTCGATCAGGGTGATGCCGGCATGCCGGGCGATGAGGCCGGCGCGCGCGACCCACGTTTCCAGCACCTGCAGCGGCCCCGGCAGGATATAGGGCGGCAGCTCGTTCAGGCTGACGATGATCTGCCAGACCGACAGCAGGCCGGCGACGGTAACGGCGATACGGAGCAAGCGGTTCATGCCGCCGGCTCCCCGCCGCCGAGCCGGCGCAGCAGCTCGGCATAGCGCGCGTGCAGGGCCATGTCGGTGGCGTCGCGGGGCGGCGGCCCGGCCGGCCTGAGCGGTGTCCGCAGCACGGCCGGCGCGCCACTCAGCACGTGAACCACGTGCCCCAGCCGCAGCGCCTCCAGCGGATCGTGCGTTACCAGCAAGACCGTGCGATCGGCCAGCAGCTCGGCCGCCAGGTCCTGCAGCTTCAGCCGGGTCAAGGCGTCGAGCGACGAGAACGGCTCGTCCATCAGCACGACGGGCCGGTCCTCCATCAGCGTGCGGGCCAGCGCCGCCCGCTGTCGCATGCCGCCCGACAGCACCCGGGGCCGGTCGCCGGCCCGGTCGGCGAGCCCGACATGTTTCAGCAAGGCCAGCGCCCGCGCGCGATCCGGCCGCTCGCCGCGCAGCCGGCTGCCCAGCAGGACGTTGTCGATGACGGTCAGCCAGGGATAGAGCAGGTCCCGCTGATCCATGTAGGCGACGCGGCCGTCCAGCGGCCCACCGTCGCTCGCCGCCAGCGCCGTCGCCGTCGCGGTCGGCGCCAGACCGGCGATCAGCCGCAGCAGGCTGCTCTTGCCGACCCCGGACGGACCCAGCAGGCAGGTGATCTCGCCGGCCGGCAGATCGAGGTCGAGATCGCGAAAGACGCCGCGCCCGTCATAGTCCAGCGACGCGCCCCGCAGCGTCAGCCCGACTCCGGGCGCGAAAAAATGGTCTTCTTGTGTGATGGCAACCATGACGCACTCGTCCCTACGCCGGCATGAACCGGATCAGGTTCGAGGGGTCGTTCCGCCTACCGGAACCTCTCAGCCCAAACGGGGCTCCCCCCAGTGACGAGGTGAATATAGGGACTGCAATCGCCCTTGCCCAGCCCGCAGTTTCGTCGAGCCCCGGCCGCGACAGCCGGTCATGACAGGCCCGTCGGGCCGGCATAGACTGTGCCGGTAGGGAAACGGCGCAATCGGAAGGGACCTGCGGCGATGAGCGATAGCAGAGATCAGGCGGCGGCGACCGACGCGGAGGCGATGGTGAAGGACTACGGCGCGCCGGACTATACGCGCCGGCTGGCCGACAAGATCGTGTTCGCGTTCAACCATGCCGCGGCGCTCAACCGCGACGACGTAGCCGAACTGCTGGAACAGGCGCTGGCCAAGTGCATCCAGGGCGAAAAGGACGACCGCAACGCGGTGGCGCTGGGCAAGACCGCGCGCTGGCGCGAATTCATCGTCTGCCGCGACGCCTACAAGGCGGCCCGCGAAAAGCACGACTACGGCTCGTCCGAACTGACCGCGGCGCTCGAACATATGAAATCGGCCTATGCCGAGTGGAGCGACCATCCCTGATGGCCGCGCGCCGCGGCGTCGGCTTTCTGGCGGTGATCGTGCTGCTGGCCGGCCTGGCGCCGGCACGGCCGGCGGGCGCCGATGCCGCCGAGACGCTGCGCATCGTCACCCAGAACGGCCACTTCACCTTCGACGTCGAGATCGCCGACACGCCGGACAAACGCGCCCGGGGACTGATGTTCCGTGAATCCATGGCCGAGGACGCCGGCATGCTGTTCATCTTCGAGCGCGACCAGGTGGCGTCGTTCTGGATGAAGAACACCGAGATTCCGCTCGACATGCTGTTCATCGCGCGCGACGGCCGCATCGCCGACATGCACCGCAACGCGCAACCGCATTCGCTGCGCTCGATCCGCTCGAAAATGCCGGTCTTCGCGGTACTGGAGATCAATGCCGGCCTGACCGCCCGGCTCGGCATCCGGGTCGGCGACCGGGTCGAGCATCCGGCCTTCAAGGCCGGCGACTGACGGGCGGTGGCGCGGTCCGACGACATCCCGCCGGGCTTCGTACCGGTCGAGCCCCGGAACCCCTTCGCCACGCTCTTGGGACCGATCTACGAAAAGGCCGGCGACGATGGCTTTCGCCGTGGCTTCCGGGTGTCGGACCGGCACCTCAACACCGCCGGCATCGCCCATGGCGGCATGCTGATGACCTTCGCCGATATCCTGATGGGCCAGGCCATCCGCCGGGCCGGCGCCTTTCCGGCCGTCACCGTCCGGATGACCACCGATTTCACCGCGCCCGCGCGTCTCGGCGACTGGGTCGACGGCACCGGCCAGACCCGGCGCGTCACCCGCGCGATGGTCTTCGTCCAGGCCGAGATCATGGTCAATGGCCGCCTGTCGCTGACCGCGACCGGCCTGTTCCAGCGCCTCCGGCGGCAGCGTGACTGACCCGCTACCCGTTATACGCGCGCGGACCACGGTCCGATTAACCGGATTTTGGTAATGTTTCGCCAGAATCGGCCTGTTCGACCTGCCATACGGGAGTGTCATACATGTCGTCGGTCTGGTCCGTCAGGGGCGTGTCGCCCGAACTGCGGCGCAGCATCGTCGAGGCCGCCAGCCGCGAGGGCATTCCCGTCGCCGAATGGCTGAGCCGCGCGATCTCGCCATCGCTCGCCAATGGCGCCGAACCGCGGCCGTCGGCGCCGGATGCCGCCAACGGGTCCGACGGCACCGTCGACGAGCTGCTGACCCGCATCGACGGCTGCCTGGCCGAGCTGCAGAATCTCGGCCGTCCCGGGCATTGACCGGCGTATGACGATGCCGATACAGCCGTCATACGGCCCGCCGACGGACAGTCCGGATTGACGACCGATGCCGCCGTCCCAGCCCGAGCAGGAAAGCCCCCTCGATCTGCCGGATGCCGCGCGCCGGCTCGGCATCAGCATCGAGGCCGTGCAGACCGCCCTCGACCGTGGCCTGCTGCGCGGCATCCGTGCGCCGGACGGCCGCTGGCGGGTCTATCTCAGCAGCGCGGCCGAGAATATCGGCTTTCCCGATCCGGCGGCGGCACCCGCCACGGGCTCGGAAACCGGCGCCGCGGAGGTGCTGCTGCGCGAGCAGATCGACTATCTGCGCGGCCGCATCGAACGTCAGGACGCCATGATCGCCGAAAAGGACCGCACGATCGCCGAGATCGCCGGCCGCGTCCTGCAGCTCGGCGAGACCGCCATCCTGCGCGAGGCGCCGGCCCAACCGGCGGCCGACGCCGTCGCCGGCTTCGAGGCCCGCTACCAGCAGGCCATGCGCAACATGGCCGAAACCCTGGTGATGGTCCGCGACTATCTGGTCCGGCAGAAACGCGCGTGAGGCCGGACGACGTTCTAGCCCGCCGCCAGCCGCTCCTCCAGGAGGTAAAGACGATCGCCGCCCCAGAACAGCTCGCCGTCCAGCACGAATGTCGGCACGCCGAAGACGCCGAGCGCTTGGGCCTCGGCGCAGACGCGGTCGTGCGCCCGCCGGCCGTCACCGTCGAGAAAAGCCGGGAATGCGGCCGTGTCGGCACCGGCCTCCGCCAGCACGCCGGCGATGGCGCCGGCATCCTCGATCGCCAGCTCGCGCTTCCAGAAGCGTTCGAAGACGCGGTCGTGATAGGCCCGGAACACGCCCGCGCGCTGGGCGAACAGCATGCCGATGGCGGCGATCGAGGAATCGTAGATCTGCTTCGGCCCGCGAACGATCAGCCCGCGCTTGTTGGCCAGGCGCCGGGCGTCCATGTAGGCATAGCGGACCTTCCGCCACTGGTTTTCGTCCCTGTCCTCGACGGCGCCGAGGAACGACGGGATGTCGAGCGTGTAGGGCAGCCAGGTCAACGTGACGTCATACGTCCGTTCGAGCCGGTAGGCCGGCTCGACCGCGAGATAGGCATAGGGGCTCTTGTAGTCGGAATAGACCGTGATCTCGGTTGTCATACCCACGCCTTCGCCGTCTGTCGGACATCGTCTGGCGATCCCGCCGCTAGCATGCCAGCATGCCAGCATAACGCAACGGCGAGGGGAGAAGGGAGGCACCGCGCATGACCGTCCGACAGTTACCGCCCGGCATCGACGCCACGCGCCTCGACCTTGCCCGCGAGTTCAGGGCCCGGCCGTTCGGCGCCCATAGCGGCGACCTGCAGCATCTGCTGAACGTGATGCGCGGCCTGCCGATCGCGAACAAGCACGTGCTGGTGATGACCGAGCCGCACCGGCAATGGACGCTGGCCGAGATGACCGGCCAGCCGCCGCTGCCCCGCCTGCTGTCGAACCAGGTGTTCCATTCCCTGGAAGAAGCGGAATGGCACGTCTTCAAGCTGCGCTGGCGCGAGCTGACCGGCGCGCCGCTGGAGATCGACTGAGATGGCCGATGTCATGGCCTACTGCGATCCGCAGAGCGCCGCGCCGGGCGAAACGATCCGGTTCATGGTGAGCTGCGTCGGCGCCGCCGAGTACCGCGCCGAGATCGTCCGGCTGCGCAGCCCGCAGGGCCCGCCCGACGCGCCGCCGTTCCGCGAGGAGGTGGTCGAGACCGTGGCGAACGGCAGCTATCCGGGCCGCCGGCAGGAGATCCAGATCGGCTCCTGGGCCCGCGTGCCGGCTTCGCCGCTGTTCAACGGCCTCGACAGCTTCACGCTGCAGGCCATGGTCTGGCCGACGACACCGGGCAGGGGCCGGCAGGCGCTGCTCGGCACCTGGTCGGCGCCGGTGGCCGGCGGCGTCGGCCTCGGTCTGGGCCCGGACGGCGACCTCGAGGTGCGGCTGGGCGACGGCGCGGGCGGCATCGCCACGCTCGCCAGCGGCCAGCCGTTGCAGTCCCGACGCTGGTATCTCGTCGCCGCCAGCTTCGACGCCGGCACCGGCCGGCTCGCGCTGCTGCAGCGCCCGCTGGCGGACAAGACCTTTCACGCCCACCGGACGGTCGTGACGGACATGGAAACCGGCGTGCGGCCGGCCGCCGGGGACGGGCCGTTCCTGTTCGCGGCCTGGCGCGACGACGGCCCGTTCGGCATCGGCGGTTTCTACAACGGCAAGATCGACCGCCCGCGCCTGGCCGGCCGCGCGCTGACGCCGGCCGAGATCGAGGCGCTGGCCGGCGACGCCATCCCGGCCGCGCTCGCCGATGCCGTGGTGGCCGCCTGGGACTTCTCGCGGGACATCGGCGGCGAAACGATCCGCGACCTCTCGGCGAACCGGCTCGACGGCGAGACCGTGAACATGCCAGCCCGGGCCATGACCGGCTGCAACTGGGACGGCAGCGAGCACGACTGGACGCGGGCGCCCGGGCAATACGGCGCCATCCACTTCCACGACGACGACCTCGACGACGCCCGCTGGGAGGCCGATTTCAGCCTGACCGTGCCCGAGGACTGGCCGAGCGGCTGCTACGCGGCCCGCCTGCGTGCCGACGGCGCCGAATTCCACGTGCCGTTCTTCGTGCGCGCGCCACGCGGCAGGGCCACGGCCGATGTCGCCTATCTCGCCGCCACGGCGACCTATACCGTCTACACCAACAACCTCGCCCGCTTCACCGGCGACCATGTCGAGCTTTACCAGGGCCGCCTGACGGTGATGGACGAGACCGACATGCTGCTGCCACGGCATCCCGAGCTCGGCCTCTCGACCTACGACCGGCACAGCGACGGCAGCGGCGTCTGCTATTCGACGCGCCTGCGTCCGGCGACCAACGTCCGGCCGACGGGCCGGCTGTGGAACTATTGCGCGGACCTGTTCATCGTCGACTGGCTGGACCGCAGCGGCGTCGGCTACGACGTCATCACCGACGAGGACCTGCATCGGGACGGGCAGGAGCTGCTCGACCGCTACCGCGTGGTCGTGACCGGCAGCCACCCGGAATACGATTCAAAGGCGATGCTGGACGCCCTCGACGGCTGGCTGCGCGGCGGCGGCCGGCTCATGTATCTCGGCGGCAACGGCTTCTACTGGCGCATCGCCTATCACCCGCGCAAGCCCGGCCTGATCGAGGTCCGGCGCTCGGAAGGCGGCCTGCGCGCCTGGATCGCCGAGGTCGGCGAGTACCACCACAGTTTCACCGGCGAGTATGGCGGCCTCTGGCGGCGGCAGAACCGGGCGCCGAACGCGCTCTGCGGCGTCGGCTTCATCAGCCAGGGCTTCGACGCCTCGTCCCACTACCGCCGCACGGCGGCCAGCCACGACCCGCGCGTCGCCTTCATGTTCGCAGGAATCGAGGACGAGATCCTGGGCGACTTCGGCGCGCTGCAGGGCGGCGCGTCGGGCCTGGAGCTCGACTGCTACGACGAAAAGCTGGGCTCGCCGCCGCACGCGCTGATCGTCGCCGCGTCAGAGGCACATTCCAATACCTACATGCTGGTACCCGAGGAGGTGGCGATCCCGCACGGCGCCAGCGACGGCGTCCAGAATGCCGGCATCCGCGCCGATATGGTGTTTTTCGAAACGCCCGGCGGCGGCGCCGTCTTCTCGACCGGCTCGATCGCCTATGCCGGCAGCCTCGGTCATGACGATTTCGACAACAATATCGCTCGGCTGACCAGCAACGTCCTGAAACGTTTCGTCGACGCGACGCCGTTCGAGCTGCCCGGCGCCGCGAGCTGAACCGATCCGCCATGTCCGATCTCGCGTCCCGACAGATCAAGCTCCGCCGCGTGCTGCGCTATTTCGCCTTTCTCGAGGCGGAGCGGCGGCGCCTGCGCAACGAGCTGTTCCCGGGCCGCAGCATCGAGGACATCGCCGTGCCGACCGACGACGCCGTCGACGACCTGGTCTTCGGCTCGCCGCCCAGCAGCCGCGCCGAAGCCGTCCTGGCCGCCCTCGCGCTCGACAGCTTCGCGGCGCCGGCGCGGCCAGCCAGGCCGACCCCGGCAAAGCCGGCCACCCCGCCGGAACGGTCCGGACCGGACGGCGCCGTCCGGGAACAGCCGCGCGTTCCGGCGCCGCCGCCCGAGAACGCGCCGGCCACCGCCGCGTCGGGCGAGCCGGCCGAACTGCGCAAGATCTCGCGCCAGAAGCTGACAGCGATCCTGGAGTCCCACAAGCTCTGGCTCGAGCGCGGCAGCAGCCACGGCACCAAGGCCGAGCTGCGCTTCGCGATCCTGACCAGTATCTCGTTCCGGGGCGCGCCGCTGCGCTACGCCGATTTCCGGCGCGCCCGCCTGTCACAGGCCAGTTTCCGCGAGGCCGATCTGCGCAATGCCGACCTGCGCTACGCCGATCTCGGCGAGGCCGTGCTGTCGGGCGCCAACGCCGCCGGCGCCAGCTTTACCCGCGCCAGCCTGCGCCGCGCCGATCTCCGGGTCGCCGATTTGCGCCAGGCCGACATGCGCCGGACGGTGCTGCGCGAGACCAATCTGCGGTCGGCCGACCTGCGCGGCGCCCGGCTCGACGAGGCCGTGATGCAGGGCGCCGACCTGCGCTACGCCAAGCTCACGGGTGCTATCTTGAGCAAGGCGAACCTGCACGGCGCGCTGCTGCGCGAGGCCATTCTGGTCGAGGTCGGCATGGCCGGCGCCGTTCTGGAAGGTCTCGACCTGCAGGGTGTCGACCTGAGCCAGGCGAACCTGGTCGGCGCCACCCTGACCGGCGCCGACCTCGAAACGGCCAGGCTGATCGACGCCGACCTGCGCGGCGCCGTCCTGAACGGCGCCAACCTGGCGAGCGCCGATCTCAGCGGCGCCCGGCTGGACGACGCCAATCTCCACGCCGCCGACCTGGCGAACGCCCGGCTCGACGGCGCCGATCTTACCGGCGCGCGGCTCAGCAAGGCGGTCATGGACGACTGCACCCTGATCGAGACCCAATTGCATGGCGCCGATCTGAGCGATGCCGAGGGGCTGCGTCAGCAGCAGGTCGACGCCTGCGACGGCGACGGCGAAACCCGCCTGCCGGACGGACTGCACCTCAGGCCCGAGCGCATTCAGCAGGCCGACAAAGCAGGGAAAGCCGACGAGACCGGCGAAACAAACGAGACCGGCGAAACCGACGACCCGTAATCCGGGCTTCCCGCGTCCATCACCGTCGGCGCCGACGGCGCGCGAGGACAAGTCCGCCCAGACCGAGGCCGAGCAGGGCGAGCGTGCCGGGCTCGGATACCTGCGAGACCGCCTGGCGCGTCGATTCAAAGCCGACGGTCAGCCGCAGCCGGAAAGCATCCGGCTGGCCGGCCGTGTCGCCCAGGAACGTCGTCGTGTTGGGCGTATCGCCGAGCGCGTTGTCGACGGAACTCGGAAACCCGAAGGTGCCATTGGACACGAAGCTCGAGACGAAGCTGGCGAATTCGTTGCCGGATGGAAGGCCGAGCGCCACCCGGCTGATGTTCAATCCGCCGTCGGCCGGGTTGTCGAAGACGGCGGTAATCGACAGGAAGGCACCATCGGCATTGAAGGTGCCGTCGGCGTCCGAATAGAAGAAGTCGTAGAACTCATTCGAGTTCGATTGAAAATCGCTGTTCGCGAGGGACAGCCGGTCGTTCCGGCGCGTCGTGATGACCGGCCCGTTCGGCAGCATGTTGAACGGGGTCTCGACGCCGCTCTTCTCGAACACGACGACACCCGAGAGGTTGGGCAGGTCCCGGATGGGGACCGCTTGCGCCGCCGATGCCGCCATCAACAGAATGCCTGTCGCCGATACCAGGTAACGCAGTACGGTCATGGTTACACTCCTCGCCCTTGCCTCGACCGGTTCCAGCCCCCGATTGCCGGGTACCGCCGATGTCCGCGGCTCACCCGGAAGGACCTGAAGCACGGACCATGCCAGTCGATAAATCTCTTATTTTTCAATTTGTTACCGGATCGTTCTCGAATCGGCCGTAAGGATTGCCGACTCATGCATTTGTATGAGCGGCGCGGCGAATCCGGCTGATTTCGGCCATTCGCCGCCCCGGGGGCAGTGCCACGGCCCTGTCAAATCCACCGACAGGTCCGGCGCCGGTCAGCCCGCCGGCAGGTCGATGGTGTTGATCAGCCGGACCAGGTCGGCCTGGCGGCTGGTATTGGTCTTGCGCATGGCGCGGGCGAGGTGGCTGCGCGCCGTATGGACGCTGATGCCGTTGTCCGCCGCGTAGGATTTCAGCGTCGCGCCGCGGTAGAGCGCGATCGCCAGACGCGTCTCCGCCGGCGTCAGCTTGAAGACATCACGCAATATCCGGGTGGCCGATGCCGCCACGCGCGCCGGATCCTGGATGAACACGGCGACGGCCGGCTGGCCCGCATCGGCATAGGGGTCCGCCGTCAGGCTGTCGGCATGGGGCAGGGGGCGCACGGCCAGGATCAGCGCCGGCCGCCCGTCCGCGCGCGGCGCCAGGACGTCGGCGCCGGACGCCGACGGTTCCCCGGCACGGGTCCGCAGGGCGCCGGCAACGGCCCGCCCCAGGTCGCGCGCCGCCCAGGACGCGCGCGGCAGCAGCTCGCCGGCCACGATCTCGACACCATCCCGCCGCGCCAGCAACCCGGCCGCCGCGCGGTTGCAGAACAGGACGCGGGCGGCGCCGTCCAGCAGCACGACGCCGTCGGCCAACCGGTCCAGCGTCGCCTGCAGCGATTCCACCTGCCGGTGCCGTGCCCGCAGCCGCATATGCAGGTCCAGCGCCCGGCCCACATGCGGCAGCAGATGCCCGAGGACCGCGATATCGTCGGTATCGACATGCCCCTGACCCGCCAGCCGCTGCGCCGTGATCAGGCTGAAACAGCGGTCATCGTTCCTGAGCGTGCCGGAAATGAAATAGCGGAAATCGTCCCGGCGCAGGAAGTCGGCATAGAACGGATCGCGGTCCATCTCGGCTTCCGTGATCAGCAGCCGGTCGTGCGCGATATGGCCGCTGGGATGGCGGTTGATATGCCGCAGGCGCGGACAGATCGCGGCGTAATGGTCCAGATAGTCCTGGATGCCGTGGTCCGGCAGCCCGGCGCCTTGGAAAAAGGCCGGCGTGGCGGCCTTCTTGTCGATGATCTCCAGCGTCGCGCCGGTCGCGCCCAGGCGCTCGGCCACCGCGGTCAGGGCGTCCGCCCAGAGGGCCCCGTCGAGCGCGGCCGCGTAGACCTGCCCGATCACGACCCCCGGCTCCGCCCGGCGAGGTGTCATCTTTCTTCAGCC
>JANQKO010000282.1 GCA_028281075.1 Alphaproteobacteria bacterium
ACCATGAGTGCAGCGCACGAAATCACCCGCGACGACATCCTGGCGAGCGACGATTACGCCCGCGACCGGCGCGACTACCGCAAGAAGTTCCGGGAGATCAAACAGCACCGTCGCGTCGACGTCGGCCCGTTCGTCTCGTTCTATTTCGAGAGCCGCGAGACCATGTGGCACCAGATCCACGAGATGCTGCATATCGAAAAGGGCGGCGAGGAACAGATTGCCGACGAGCTGGACGCCTATAACCCGCTGGTGCCCGGCGGCCGCAATCTGACCTGCACGATGATGATCGAGATCGAGGATCCCGTGCGCCGCGACGCCCAATTGAAGCGGCTGGGCTGGATCGACGAGAAGATCGCCATGGTTGTCGGCGACCACCGCATCGCCGCCCAGCCCCTGCAGGACACCGAGCGCAACACGCCGGACGGCAAGACGTCATCGGTGCACTTTCTGAGCTTCCCGTTCAGCGACGAGGAAGTCGCCCTGTTCCGTGAGCCCGCCACCAAGGTGACGCTGGAGATCGACCACCAGAACTACAGCCACGCCGCGACGCTCAGCGCCGACACCCGCGCCGCCCTGGCCGCCGACTTCAGCTAGGCCGGCAAACCCGGCCGTATCCCGGCCAAGCGCAGCGCCGAGCCGGGATCGAAGAACACGGCTGGATCGCTGTTAGCCCCAGCGGTGCCCACCAGTTTCATCTCGTGTTCATGGGTCCCGGATCAAGTCCGGGACGCGATGGTGGTGGCGCTATGATCAGCCCGCACCGGCCGGCACCAGCAGGCGGGCCGCGCTGCGTCGCCCGCCGGCCGGCAGGGCGCCGTACATCTGTTTCGACGCTTCAATCATGACGACGCCGGGCAGGGGTAGGCCCCAGCTCTGCCCGAGGCGTTCCCAGGCCGGTGCCGACCACAGTGACAGGCCACGCTGAAGCGGCGGCACATAGAGCGCGTGTTCGGTTCTGAGCGGCGTGAACATGCTGTCGCGTAACAGCCGGTCGAGCTGATGCTCGCTATAGGGGTGGCCGTGGCCGAACGGCGTAGCGTCGGCGCGCGCCCACATGCCGCGCCGGTTGGCCGCCAACACCAGAAGGCGCCCGCCGGGCGCCAGGACCCGCCAAACCTGGCGCAGCATGTCGCGCTGCATCTCGCTGTTTTCGACCGCATGGGCCAGGAGCACGCGGTCCATGCTGTCGTCGTCCAACGGGATCTGATCTTCCTCGACCAGGCTGACCTGGGCCGGACCGTCCTGGGGCCAGCGGATGACGCCCTGAGCCGCCGGACAAAACGCCAGGACGCGCTCGGCCTCACCGTTGAAGACCCGGAGATAGGGCATGGTGTAGCCCAGCCCCATCAGCCGCTGGCCCGAGAGGTCGGGCCACAGCGCGCGGACGCGCCGCAAGACGACGCGCCGGGCGGTCTGGCCCAGGCGGCTCCTGTAAAACGCGTTGAGGTCGGCCACGTCCTGATACATCGCCGCCAGCTTAGCATGGCAGACCTGCATCAAGGACTGCCTGACACTGGCGCGCCGGCGGCGTAGTGTCACGCTCCTAAAGCAGATCCCGATTAGATGGAATCGCTTTGCGATGCCATCTAATCGGGTGAATCTGCTTTACTCATAGATAGAGAGCGGTTTCACGTTGTCAGGTGGAACCGTTCAGCGGTTCTACCTAACAACGACCCGCTCTAGGGTTCATCAGGGACAAAGGCCATGAAGCTCTACTACAGCCAGACCTCGCCCTTCGTGCGCAAGGTCGTGATGGCGGCCCAGGAGAAGGGCATCGCCGACCAAGTCGCGTTTGTTGCCGCCGCCGATATGGACGGGCTGGCGGGCGACAACCCGCTCGAGAAGGTGCCGGCGCTGGTCACCGATGACGGGCAGGCGCTCTATGACAGTCTGGTCATCTGCGATTACCTGGACAGCCGGGGTTCGGGACCGGAGTTGATCCCCGCCGACCCGGCCAAGCGAAGCACGGTGCTGTGCCGCCACGCGCTGGCTGACGGCATCATGGAAGCCGGCCTTGCCCGCGTCATGGAAGGCCGCCGGCCGGAGGACAAACAATGGTCCGATTGGTCGGCCCGCCAGGAGGGCAAGATCATCCGCGCGCTCGACCAGCTGGAGCGTGAGGCCGCCGACATGGGCGACGCGGTCGATTTGTCGACCATCGCGGTCGGCGCGGCGCTGGGTTATGTCGACTTCCGCCTGGGCCATCTGAACTGGCGTGACGGCCGGCCGGCGCTGGCCGGCTGGTACGAGGCATTCGCCAAGCGGCCGTCCATGGCCGGCACGGTGCCGAGCGATCCCGCCTGACGGCAGACCCGTGGACTACGCGACCGTTGCCGGTGCGCTCGCGCCCCACGGCCTGATCGCGCGCGGCGGGTTTGAGCCCGTCGCCGACGACGGCGTGCCCGGTGGTCCCCGCTGTTTGGTCATGGTCGGCAATGCCGGTCCGGCCTTGTGGCCGGTCTTTGAAGCCGACCGGACCGATGGCCCCGATCCGATGAACCGGTGGACGCGCGCGGTGCTGGACGACGTAGCGCAGCGGCTCGGCGCGACCGCGCACTATCCCTTCAGCGGCCCGCCGTGGCTGCCGTTCCAGCGCTGGGCGCAGCGGGCCGAGGCGGTCTATCCCTCACCGATCGGCATGCTGATCCATCACGATCACGGCCTGTGGCACGCCTATCGCGGCGCGCTTGCTTTCGATCATGCGATAAACGGTTTGCCAGAGCGTGATGCGCGGCCAAGCCCGTGCGAGAGCTGTGCCGATAAACCTTGCCTCACGACCTGCCCAGTCGCGGCCTTCGACGGCGAGCGTTACGACGTCGATGCCTGCGCCGGCCATCTGCGCCGGGCCGAAGGCGCCGATTGTCTGGATCTGGGCTGCCGGGCGCGGCGTGCCTGTCCGGTCGGATGCGATGCCGTCTACCTGCCGGCCCAGGCGCGGTTTCACATGGACGCCTTCTTGGGCGCCCGCGACTGAACCCGCGCCGGCGTCGTCATGAAGAGGTCGCG
>JANQKO010000614.1 GCA_028281075.1 Alphaproteobacteria bacterium
GCTTCACCGGCAAGCGCCGCGCCGGCGGTCGGGTGCCCATGCATAGGGGCCCCCGACCTGCGCCGAGGCGGGCGCCGCCGCTATGACCATGGCGGGAGACCGACGCCGATGCTGGGACACCGAAGACGTTGTCGTTCGACGGGCGGACAGGTCCATGGATGCCGGCCTCCGCCGGCATGACAATCGGGGGCGGGTCTTCGGCGCTTTCCTCACGGCCGCGCGGACCGGCATGGCCGTGGTCCGGGATGAGTGACAAAACCGCCCGGACTGTCGCCCCGGTTACGAATGGAATAGCTAACGATTTGAATATTAAAGGCAGAGTTTTGGGTCAGGCGCCGAGAACCCCATCCGCAAAGGTGCCAATGGATCAAATTCTCCCGCCCGAAACTCCAGTCCACAGCACCACAGAATATTAGAGTAAAATAATTTATGATTGACGTACATCGTCAAGGCCTATAGACTAACAGCAGATGATTGCTAGTTATCGCGACAGAAAAACTGAAAGCTTTGCGCGTGGTGAATTCGTCAGAGCGTTTCAGGGGTTCGCCAATCAGGCCGGGAAACGACTGGCAATTTTGGACGCCGCCACGTCGATCGAAGATCTTCGGGGCCTGCGCAGTAATCGCCTGGAAGCACTACGCGGCGACCGCCACGGCCAATACAGCATTCGCATCAACAGCCAATGGCGTATCTGTTTCGAGTGGCCAGGCGGGGAACCCGGCCCAAGCAATGTCGAGATAGCCGACTACCACTGATGAAAGGCAGAGAACGATGTTGCAACATGCCGTCCACCCTGGCGAGGTCCTGAAGGACGAACTGGACGAGTTGGGCATTTCACCGACCGAGCTAGCGCGTCAGATCGATGTGCCTGCAAACCGAATGAGCCAGATCATCAATGGAAAGCGCGCCATTACTGGCGATACGGCGCTCAGGCTTGGCCACTGGTTCAAGACGGACCCGCAATTCTGGATGAATCTCCAGGCGCAGTTCGAGCTTGTGGCCGCCCGGAAAGCTGCTGGCGAAAGCATCCGGGCGTTGCCGACACGTCCCGCCGACCCCGAAGCTCATGAGCCGGCATGACGAAGGTCAGATGCGATAGCCCCCGTCGTCACCTCCCCGTTCGCAGACATCGTCAGCGCATTGGTCGCCCGAACCAAGCGCGTTCCGCTCGGGTCCCTCAGAAGGCGCCGTCGACGAGCAGGATATCGGCCTTGGAGCCGGTGTTGCGGCGTTCGATGAAGGGCTGGTAGTCGGGATCGCTGTACCAGGCGCGCGCCGCCGCCATGTCGGGAAACTCGATGACGACCAGCGCGTCGGGCACGGTCGGCGTGCCCTCCAGCGCCTCGGTGCCGCCGGCGAAGGCCAGATAGCGGCCGCCGTGCCTTTCGATCAGCTTCGCGACCTCGGCGCCGTAGTTGCCTTCCGACCATGACTGGTCCCAGACCGTGAAATAGCCGATCGCGTAAGCCGTCATCGCCGCCTCCCAATTCGTTGCCGTCGGCATGATCGGCCATTGCCCACGCCGGCGCAATCGCGGCTGCCGGCGGCATCGAAGAGCGGCCGAGATCAGCAGCGCGAGCGGGAACAGCGACCAGCCGGGCGGCGCCGGCACCGCCGTCGCCGCGAAGGTGAAAAACACCCTGTCCTGGATGTCGTCGGCGCCGGTGTTCCAGCGGATCAGGTCCGCCAGCGTCAGCGAGTCGAGCCAGGCGATGGTCCCGGGATCGAACCGGCCGCCGGCATACCAGAAGGGGTCGCCGTCTCTCAGCGCCTCGAACTGCGCCGTGAGGACGTCGTGCAGCAACTCACCGACGATGCCGTCGCCGAACGGGTCCTCGGCCAGCGCGCCGACCCAGAAGTCGATGCCGTCCGGGTTGATGACGCCGTTTTCGGCATAGGCATCGACGACATGCGCCGGGATCGGCAGGTCCGTGGCGCCGGGCGCGTCGAGCCCGAGCAGCAGCCGGGCCTGTTCGTAGCTGGGCAGGCCGTGGTCGCGGCCGCGCTGGATGTTGAGCGCGAACAGGTCGACCAGGATCGCCTGGCCCGGCCCGGTGATCAGGTTGTCGCGGACCGCGTCGACCACCTGGTTGTCGATAGCCTGCGCATAGCGGCCCGCCAGGCCCCGGAACACGGCATCGACGCCGGCATCGCGCAGGCAGGCCGGGTTGAAGAAACAGTCGCCGAGCGGGCGCAGTTCGGTCGAGCCGTCGGCGAACGTGAACTGGAAGGCGTTCGAGAGCTGGGTATGGCCGAACCGGAACGCGGCGGTCGAAAACGTGTTGCCGATGGACGGGTCGACGTCGTCACGATACCCGGCATAGTCCGACAGCGCGCCGGCGCCCAGCACCGTCGGCAGATATTCGTTGACGGTGATGGCCTGGACCTGGGCGGCGACGATCTCGCGGGCGCGGTGGTAGACCTGATCGCCCGAGAGGCCGGGCGCGTCCGCCTTGATGGCGTCGGCCAGCCGGTTGTGCTCGCGCAGGAACAGCGTGTGCAGCGCCGTCAGCGCCGGATTTTCGTTCGCGCGCGCGTCGCCGGCGACGAACTGGCCGGACGGATCGATGGGCAGCATGTCGCCGGCCGAGATACGCAGCCTGCCCGAGCCGTCATTCGCCCGCAGCGCGCCCGCCTGCGCCGCGTCGGAGCCATAGACGAACGAGGCGTCGATCCAGCTCGTGATCTGGTTGATCTGCTGCCGGGGCGTCGAGCCGCCCGTCGCCGGGTCGAACCGCGAGCGCGCGAAGGGGATAGCGCCGGCGGCGCCGACGCTGTCGCCCGGCGGGATCGGGATGTCGAAGGATTCCGGCGCCAGGGTCGGCGGCTGGGTCAGGTTGGTGTCGTGTGCCAGCATCTGCCCGAAGGCCCAGACCATGTCGCTCAGGCCGCGCGTGTTCGCCAGCGGCGCCGACTGGGCGCCGAGCCGGTTGCTGAGCTGGCGCGGGTTCGGCCGCGCGTCGCCGGCCGGACTGGCGGTCCCATCGCCATAGTCGGCCGGCAGCCGTCGGCGGAGTTGCGTGCCCGCCCGGCCATAGTCCGGATCGGCCGCCGCCGCGTAAGCGCCGTCGAACGACCGGAAATCGCCGAAGATGTCGAAGCTGTCGGGGAAGGCCGTAATCGCCTTGGCCTGAACCAGCGCGGGCAGTGCGCAAACGGCCACGGCCGGTCCGAATCCGGTTCGGATCGCGCGACCGCATCGTCGCAGAAACTTGCGATGCCGGCGCATGGCCCCCACGGCGACTATCATCCGCCGCGTGATCGCGGACGGATCGATCATCCCTAGCAAGCGGGGGTTGGGGGCACATCCCCCATTTGGGGGTCAGGCCACAGGCACAGCCTCGCGACCGGTCAGTAGGCGCATTCCGTGAACATCGGATCGACCGAGCCCTGCCAGCGGCCATGGAAGCGTTCCAGAAGCTCCTCGGCCGGCGTCGTGCCCCGGTCGACGATGAGCTGCAGCGCCTCGAGATACTCGGTTTCGTCCGGCGCGGACGTGCCCTGGCGTGCCCGCGCCTTGAGGCCGGCTTCGGCGATGGCGATGACCTCGGCGGCGATCTCGCGCACGGTCCTGTTGCCGAACCGGGTCGCCAGCGCCGTGCGCGGCACCTCGTTGCGGAGCGTCTCGCGCTCGTCGGCCGTCCAGTCCCTGACCAGATCCCAGGCCGCGTCCAGCGCCGAACCGTCGTAGAGCAGCCCGACCCAGAGCGCCGGCAGGGCACAGAGCCGCGCCCAGGGCCCGCCGTCGGCGCCGCGCATCTCCAGGAACCGCTTCATGCGGACCTCGGGGAACAGGGTCGTCAGATGGTCTTCCCAGTCGCGGATCGTCGGCCGCTCGCCGGGCAGCGCCGGCAGCTCGCCGTCCATGAACGACCGGAAGGACTGGCCGGTGGCGTCGATATACCTGCCGCCGCGGTAGACGAAATACATCGGCACGTCGAGCGCGTGCTCGGCATAGGCCTCGAAGCCGAAGCCGTCCTCGAACACGAACGGCAGCATGCCGGTGCGGTCGGGATCGGTGTCGGTCCAGACATGGCTGCGGAAGCTGAGGAAGCCGTTCGGCCGGCCCTCGGTGAAGGGCGAGTTCGCGAACAGCGCCGTGGCGATCGGCTGCAGCGCCAAGCCGACGCGGAACTTCTTCACCATGTCGGCCTCGGACGCGAAGTCCAGGTTCACCTGCACCGTGCAGGAGCGGAACATCATGTCGAGCCCCAGAGCGCCTCGGGTCGGCATGTAGCGGCGCATCAGGCCATAGCGGCCCTTCGGCATCAGCGGCATGTCGGCGCGCGCCCATTTCGGATTGAAGCCGAGGCCGATGAAGCCGGCGCCGATCTCGCCGGCGACGTCCTTGACCTGGGCGAGATGCGTGTGCACCTCGTCGCAGGTCTGGTGCAGGGTCTCGAGCGCCGCGCCCGACAGCTCGAACTGGCCGCCCGGCTCCAACGACACCGAGGCGCCGTCCATGCTCAGCGCGATGACGTTGTCGCCTTCCATGACTGGCTGCCAACCGAACCGCCGCAGGCCGTCCAGCATGGCCCGGATGCCGCGGTCCCCGGCATACTCCAGCGGCCGGAAATCCTCGAGGTGATAGCCGAATTTCTCGTGCTCGGTGCCGATACGCCACTGGGACGCGGGCTTGCAGCCGCGCGCCAGATACTCGACGAGCGCTTGCTGGTTCGCGACCGGGGCATCCGGCGCCTGCGACGGACCTGACATCGGGATCGCTTAGCGGAACCGCCCGTGAGATGCAAGCCCTTGGCACGCATGGCAAATATGCGCCGACCGCCGGCGTTTCGGGGTCGCCGCTAACGGCCGTCGCCGAGGATGCCCTGCCACAGGGCGAGCGCCGCCAGCGCGGCCGTCTCGGCGCGCAGGACGCGCGGCCCCAGACTAACCGGCGTGACGAAGGCCTTGCCGCGCAGCCAATCGCGTTCGCCGGCGTCGAAACCGCCTTCCGGCCCGGTCAGAACCGCCCAGTCGCTTGCCGGCGCCCTGGCGAGCGCCGCCGGCGCCGGCGGCGCCGCGCCGGCCGTGTCGCAGAACAGCAGCCGGCGTCCCGCCGGCCAGGCATCGACCAGGTCCGACAGCGCCGCCGGTGCGCGCGCCTCGGGCACGGTCAGGCGGCCGCACTGCTCGGCGGCCTCGACGGCGTTGGCGCGGACGCGGTCGAGGTTGACCCGACCGGCGACCGTGCGCCGGGTCGTGACCGGTTGCAGCACCGCGACCCCCAGTTCGGTCGCCTTCTGGATCAGGAAATCGGTGCCGGCGCGCTTGACCGGGGCGAACAGCAGCCAGAGGTCGGGTTCGGCGGACTGCGGCCGCAACAGCCCGACGGGCCGGATGACGCAATCGCGCCTGCCGACGGTATCGATCACCGCGCGCCATTCGCCATCCCGGCCGTTGAACACCGCAATCTCGTCGCCCGGCGCGCAACGCATGACATGGCTCAGGTAATGCGCCGCATTGCCGCCGACCGAAAGCCGTGCGCCGGCCACCAGGTCATCACCGACATGGAGACGGATTTTCGGGCGGGCTGGCGACATGCTTGTACGGTCCCGGTGAAGACGCTATGAGCCTAACCCATGGTGGCCGGTCGCAGAATCGATATCGCCTCGGCCCGCACCGACATCCGGCCCGACCACTGGACGTTGCGGATGGCGCCGCCGTCCTGGCGGCCCTACCTGCGACTGGCGCGCCTCGACCGCCCGATCGGCACCTGGCTGCTGCTCTGGCCGTGCTGGTGGTCGTTGGCGCTGGCGGCCAAGGGCTGGCCCGATCCGGTGCTGTTCGGGCTGTTCGGCCTCGGCGCCCTGATCATGCGCGGCGCCGGCTGCTGCTGGAACGACATCACCGACCGCGACATCGACGGCCGGGTCGAGCGCACCGCCGCCCGTCCGATCCCCAGCGGCGAGATCAGCGTCACCCGGGCCGCCGTCTTCATGGCCTGCCTGTCGCTCTCCGGCCTCGCCATCCTGCTGACCTTCAACGGCTTCGCCATTCTGGTCGGCATCGCCTCGCTGCTGCCGGTGGCGGTCTATCCGTTCATGAAGCGGATCACCTGGTGGCCGCAATTCTTCCTCGGCATCGCCTTCAACTGGGGCGCCCTGCTGGGCTGGGCGGCGGTCCGCGGCGAGCTGGGCTGGGCACCGGTGCTGCTTTACGTCGGCGGCATCGCCTGGACGCTGGGCTACGACACCATCTACGCGCACCAGGACAAGGAGGACGACGCGCTGATCGGCGTGAAATCGTCGGCCCGCCGGCTCGGCGACGGCACGCGGGCTGCCCTCTGGGTCTTCTACGCCGTCGCCATCGCCCTGTTCACGGCCGCCGGCTGGGCCGCCGGCCTCGGCTGGCCATTCTACGCCGGCATGGCGGTCGCCGCCGCGCAGTTCGCCTGGCAGGCGGCGCGCACCGATTTCGACGATCCCGGCGACTGCCTGGCCGTCTTCAATTCCAACACCTGGTTCGGCTGGATCGTGCTGGCCGCTGTTGTCGCCGGCTGACGACCTATTCCGCCGCGGCCGTCTTCGGTTTGCCAAAGTCGTAGTGCGGCGCCACGCGGTAGGGCAGCACCTCGATGTCGCGCCAGACGTCGCCGGTGACGTAGGGGTCCGTCCGCAGCCATTCGTCCAGTTCGGCGCGGCTGTCGAACTCGGCGACGGCAGCCGAGCCGATCATGCCGCCGTCATCGTCCAGCAGCGCCCCGCCGATCAGCAGGTGGCCGTCTGCCTGCAGCCGCGACGCATTGGCGAGATGCGCGTCCCGCGCGGCCAGGCGCCGCCGCAGCGCCGCCGCGTCGGTGCCGTCGCGGGCAATGATCAGGAACTGCATATCCGCCTCCCTCTCCCTCTTCCACCTCACGCGATCTTGAACGCGGGCATGCCCGTGACCCGCGCGGTCGCGAATTTCCCCGCCGATCATGCTTGAGCCGCCTTCGTCGCGATACCAGATCATAACAGGTGCGGCACCGCGGGGTCCGCGCCGCCCGTCCGAGTTCCCATAACAGCGGCTTTGGCGCACGCGACCAGGGAGATCCCGTCATGCTTCTGGGGCCGATCGACGCGATTCGCGTCTTCACCTTCGACATGGCCGCGGCGCGGCCGTTCTACACCGAGACGCTGGGCCTCAAGGCAACCCTGACCACCGACGATATCGCCATCTTCGATACCGGCGGCGCGCGCCTGATCCTGGAGACCGCGGACCGCGACGACGCCGACGAGCGTGACCTGGTCGGCCGCTTTGTCGGCCTGTCGTTCACCGTCGACAATATCGACGGCGTCTGCACGGAACTGCGGAACCGGGGCGCGCGGCTGGACAACCCACCGGCACAGCAGGACTGGGGCGGCACGCTGGCCCACGTCAAGGACCCGGACGGCAATATCCTGACCCTGGTCCAGTATCCCTGAGGGTCCGCGCGAAAACGGGCCTGACGATCCCCTCGCCACCCGACGATCGATCCACAGGGGCGCCGGGGCCGCGAATTGTGAATCCCGGGGAGAACCGGCCAAAGCCGCGCGGCGGCGGCCGTCGGCGGCGCCGGAGCTGTGGACAATTCGGCGCGTGATGCGTCCGGAAATTTCCGTTAAGGTATTGCAATATAAGTGATATTTTCGCCGACAGAGGAAGCATGAACGACCTGCCGCCGATGCGCGTGGACCCCCTGGACGACCGGCCCGATCCGGCCACCGACGATCTGTTCGCCGACGACGACGCACCCGCGCCGCAAGCCTCGACAAGGGCCGGCATCCTGCCGTCGCCGGCGCTGGCGGAGATGATCCGGGCCGGCCAGATCCAGGCGACGGAACCGATCAGCAAAGAGCAGATCCAGCCCGCCAGCCTCGATCTGCGCCTGGGCCAGCACGCCTATCGCGTGCGCGCCAGCTTCCTGCCGGGCGCCCGGTCCGGCGTGAAGGCCAAGATCGACCAGTTCCGCATGCACCGTATCGACCTCCAGGACGGCGCGGTGCTGGAGCGCGGCTGCGTCTATATCGTGCCGCTGATGGAGCATCTGAAGCTGCCGGCCGGCATCTCGGCGATCGCCAATCCGAAGAGCTCATCCGGCCGGCTGGACATCTTCACCCGGCTGATCACCGATCACGCGGTCTCCTTCGACCGGGTCGGCGCCGGCTATCACGGCCGGCTCTATGCCGAGATCGCGCCGCGCACGTTCAGCGTGCTGGTGCGCCAGGGCACCCGGCTGAGCCAGATCCGGTTCCGGCGCGGCGAGCGCGCGTTCACCGACGCCGACCTGAAGCGCCTGCAGGCCGAGACGCCACTGGTGCACGCGCCCGACGGCGGCGTCGATATCGCCAACGGCATCGCCGTGTCGGTCGACCTGCAGGGCAGCGACCCGTCGCGGCTGATCGGCTACAAGGCGCGGCGGCATACCGCGCTGATCGACGTCGAGAAGGTCGGCCATTACGACGCCGCCGAGTTCTGGGAGCCGATCCACAACCGGAACGGCGAAGGCCTGATCCTGAATCCGGACGATTTCTATATCCTGGCCTCGCGCGAGGCGGTCACGGTGCCGCCGGACCACGCCGCCGAGATGGTCGCCTACGACACGCTGGTCGGCGAGTTCCGCGTGCATTACGCCGGCTTCTTCGACCCCGGCTTCGGCGACGCCGCGGCCGGCGGCCAGGGCACGCGCGCGGTCCTGGAGGTGCGCAGCCACGAGGTGCCGTTCCTGCTGGAGCACGGCCAGATCGTCGGCCGGCTGATCTACGACCGGCTGACCGGCCGCCCCGACCGGCTCTACGGCACCGACCTGGGCTCGCACTACCAGCGCCAGGGCCTGGCGCTGGCGAAGCAGTTCCGCCGCTAGCCCGCCTTTCTCCCCACCATCATGGTCTGCGCGGCGCCGTGCTGTCGACAGGGCAGGAGCGCTGCGCGGCGC
>JANQKO010000617.1 GCA_028281075.1 Alphaproteobacteria bacterium
CCGCCGCGCACGCCGATGAACAGCGGGTCGTGCGGTGCCAGCACCACCGGCACCAGGGCCAGGTAGGCATCGACCGCCTGGCGGACGATGTCCAGCACCGGCACGAGGCGCTCCTTGCCGCCCTTGCCGCGGATCAGCAGCGCCTTCGGCAGCGGCGCCTGATGCCGGTCGAGGCCGAGCGCTTCCGAAATGCGCAGCCCGCAGCCATAGAGCAGCGTCAGGACGGCGGCGTCGCGGGCCGCGACCCAGGGCGAGGTGGCGAATGTCGCGGCCTGGTCGATGGCCTCGCCGGCATCCCTGACCGTCAGCGGCTTCGGCACGCTGTGCGGCAGCTTCGGCGTGCGGATCGCGTCGAGTGCCGGGTTGCCGGTCCAGCCGGTGCGGGCCGTGAAGCGGAAGAAGCTGCGCACGGCCGACATGGCGCGCGCGGTGGACGTCGCCATCAGGTTGTCGCGGCGGCGTTGGGCCAGCCAGCTCCGGAAGTCGGCCGGACGCAGGCGTTCCAGGTCCCGGCGCCCGGGCGGACCGCCCAGATGCCCGGCCATGAAGGCGAGGAACGCCAGCAGGTCGCGGCGATAGGCGTCCAGCGTCGGCGCGGCGGCGCGGCGTTCCGCGCGCAGCCAGGTGTCCCAGCGGCGAACGGCGTCGGCGATTTCGGGGTCGAGCGGCTGTGCCGTCAGGCCGGCAGATGCAGCCATCCGCGAATCAGCCGTTCCAGCATGCGGGCCAGGAAGTTCAGCAGCTCGGTGCCCTGGCCGGGATGGAAGCGGTCGCCGTCCCGGCTGCCGAACGCCAGCAGGCCGACCGGCGCGACGCGGCTGGCATGCAGGCGCAGCAGCGCCTGCGACCGGACCAGGCGCGTCGCCGGTCCGAACACGGCCGGCTCGCCCGGCATGTCGCTGGCCAGCAGGATGTCGCGGCGCGGGCCGATCAGCGCATCGACGGCGCCGGGCTCCAGCACGTAGACGCCGGCCGTCTTCGCGCGCCGCGGGCCGTCCTCGTCCGACTGCTCGACGCACAGCGTCACCGCGTCGACGTCCAGCATCTGCGCCAGGTCCGTGGTCACGATGTGAATGAGATGCTCGAAGTTCGCCGCTTCCAGCAGCGACAGCGCCGCCTCGTGCACCTGCGTCTGCACCGACATGTTCGAGCGGCTGGCGGCGATCAGCTCGCCCTGGTAGTTGCGCAGCCGGCCGACCTCGTCCTGCAGGCGCCGCACCATGAACTGCTGCATGTCGTGCACGTTGCGGCCGCCGGCGATGCCCGGCGGCGCGATCAGCTCGACCAGGTCTGGATTCTCGGCCAGGAAGTTCGGATGTTCCCGCAGATAGGCCCTGACACTATCCGCCGAGACGAGCGGACGCGCCGAATGCGCCGATGGCGTCGAGCGTGTCTTTTCCGAGGTCATGCCCGGATCATGACGCCGCGGCGCCTTCGAGGATGTTCTGGCCGGTCTTCTTCCAGTCGTTGAGGAAGGCGTCGAGGCCCTTGTCGGTTAGCGCGTGCTTGGCTAGCTGCCGCAGCACGTTGGGCGGGATCGTGGCGACGTCGGCTCCCAGCCGCGCCGCCTGCAGCACCTGTCCCGGCGAGCGGATCGAGGCCACCAGGACCTCGGTCCCGATCGCGTCGTAATTGTCGTAGATCTCGACGATCTCGCCGATCAGGCTCATGCCGTCATGGCCGATATCGTCCAGCCGGCCGACGAAGGGCGAGATGAAGGTCGCGCCGGCCTTGCCGGCCAGCAGCGCCTGATTCGCCGAGAAGCACAAGGTCACGTTGACCATGATGCCGGCCTGGGTCAGCGTCCGGCAGGCCTTCAGGCCGTCCCAGGT
>JANQKO010000618.1 GCA_028281075.1 Alphaproteobacteria bacterium
CCACCTCAGCGCCGGCCTGCTGGTCGGCCTGGCTTTGTCCGGCACCAGCTTCGCCGTTGTGCTGGGCGCCGTCGGCCGCGCCTTCCCGCCGGACCGGCGGCCGCTCGCGCTCGGTCTGGCCAGCGCCGGCGGCTCGTTCGGCCAGTTCGTCATGGTGCCGGTCGGCCAGCAGTTCATCGGGCAATACGGCTGGATCACGGCGCTGACGCTGCTGGCGGCCATCGCCCTGGCCATGGTGGCGCTGGCGGCGAGCCTGGCGCAGCGCGACAGGGACGCGCCGGCCGCTGCGACCTCTGCCGCCTCTCTCGGCGCGGCAATGGCGGAGGCGCGCGGCCACCGCGGCTATCAGCTTCTGGTCGCCGGCTTCTTCGTCTGCGGCTTCCACATCACCTTCATCGGCACGCACCTGCCGGCCTACCTCAGCGACCGCGGTCTGGCCGCTGACGAAGCGGCCCTGGCCCTCGCCCTGATCGGCCTGTTCAACATCTTCGGGTCGATCATCTGCGGCGTGGCCGGCGGCCGCTTTGCCAAGAAGAACGTGCTGTCGGTGATCTACGTCGCCCGCTCGGTCGTGATCGTCGCCTTTCTGATGGCGCCGCTCAGCGCCTGGGCGGCCTACGCCTTCGCCGCCGCCATGGGGCTGCTCTGGCTCGGCACCGTGCCGCTGACCAGCGCGCTGATCGCCCAGGTGTTCGGCCCGCGCTACATGGGCGCGCTGTTCGGCATCGTCTTCTTCTCGCACCAGATCGGCGCGTTCATCGGCGTCTGGCTGGGCGGCTACGTGTTCGACGTGACCGGGTCCTACGACGCGGTCTGGTGGATCGCCATCCTGCTCGGCCTGGCGGCCACGGCCCTGCATTTGCCGATCAACGAGCGTCCGCTCGCGCGCGTCGCGGCGGGTTAGGGGGTTTTCTGCTGATGCGGCATCTGGGCCAGCCCGCGCCCCACCCGGCCACCCAACAAGGATACTCCCGTGGGTGGCCGGGTGGGGCGCGGGCTGGTGATGTCCCCTAGGAACGCGCTCTAGCGCATCGCCTTGGCCGGCGCGGCGATGCGCGCGTATGATGGCCTGAATTCAAAGATCGACAACGGGAGACGCACCATGCAGCTCAACGACCCGACGCTGTTCCGCCAGCAATGCTACATCGACGGACAATGGTGCGATGCCGACGGCGGCGCCACCATTGCCGTCAACGACCCGGCGACGGACGCTGATATCGGCACGGTGCCGCGCATGGGCACGGCCGAGACCCGCTGCGCGATCGAGGCGGCGGAACGCGCCCTGCCGGCCTGGCGGGCGAAGACCGCGAAGGAGCGCGCCGCCGTCCTGCGCCGCCTGTTCGATCTGATGATGGAAAATGTCGACGACCTCGCCGTCATCATGACGCGCGAGCAGGGCAAGCCGCTGGCCGAATCGAAGGGCGAGATCGCCTATGCCGGCAGTTTCATCGAGTGGTTCGCCGAAGAGGGCAAGCGCGTCTATGGCGACACCATCCCGCCGCATCGCGCCGACAACCGCATCGTCGTCGTCAAGCAGCCGGTCGGCGTCTGCTGCGCCATCACGCCGTGGAACTTTCCGGCGGCGATGATCACCCGAAAGCTCGGCCCGGCGCTGGCCGCCGGCTGCACCATGGTGGTGAAGCCGGCCAGCATGACGCCCTATTCGGCGCTGGCGCTTGCCGAACTGGCGGAGCGTGCCGGCGTGCCGGCCGGGGTGTTCTCGGTGCTGACCGGGGCATCGTCGGAAATCGGCGATGAGATGACCGGCAATCCTGTTGTCCGCAAGATCACCTTCACCGGGTCCACCGAGGTCGGCAAGGTACTGCTGCAGAAGGCGGCCGGCACGGTGAAGAAGGTGTCGATGGAGCTGGGCGGCAACGCGCCCTTCATCGTGTTCGACGACGCCGATATCGATGCCGCCGTCGAGGGCGCGATTGCTTCGAAATACCGCAACACCGGCCAGACCTGTGTGTGCGCCAACCGGCTGCTGGTGCAGGACGGCGTCTATGACGCCTTCGTCGGCAAACTGAGCGAGGCGGTGGCGGCCATGAAGGTCGGCCCGGGGCTCGAGGACGGCGTGGTGCAGGGGCCGTTGATCGACCTGAAGGCGGTCGAAAAGGTCGAGGAGCATATCGCCGATGCCACCGCCAAGGGCGCGCGCGTGGTCGTCGGCGGCGGCCGGCACGCCCTGGGCGGCACCTTCTTCGAGCCGACCATCGTTGCCGACGTCACCAGCGAGATGCTGGTCGCGCGCGAGGAGACGTTCGGCCCGCTGGCGCCGATCTTCCGCTTCAGCACCGAAGAGCAAGCCATTGAAATGGCTAACGATACCGAGTTCGGGCTGGCCTCCTACTTCTTCGCCCGCGACATCGGCCGGATCTGGCGCGTGTCCGAGGGACTGGAGTACGGCATGGTCGGCGTCAACACTGGGCTGGTATCGACCGAGGTGGCGCCGTTCGGCGGCGTGAAGGAGTCCGGCCTGGGCCGCGAAGGCTCGAAATACGGCATCGACGACTATCTCGAGGTCAAATACCTCTGCCTGGGTGGAATCTAAAACGTGATTTAAATCAGTGAGTTATGCCCGCTTCCTGACGTCGCGCAGGCTCGCGGCCGGTTCTCGTGGCCGGTGCGTGCCGACGGATTGCCGAGGCCGGGTGCGTCCTTGGCGGCAGGGCCGGTTTTGGCCGTTTTCCGGGTCTTGGCTAACAATGAATTAATCAAGATCCGTTACCTACCGGCGTATGGAGAACCCTGCGCCGACACAACCGAAAACGACCTCGAAACCTGCCGGCCGCGAGGCCCGGGCGTTTCCGCGCGTCACGCTGCCGATGACGGTGCGCATCGGCGAGGCCGACTACACGGCAAGCGACTGGAGCGTCACCGGCTTCGGCCTGAACGCGGCCGTGCCTGGCATGGCCCGGGGCGATGTGTCACGCGCCACCCTGGCCCTGGAGGGTGCCGGCGTCGACGTGCACATCCCACTGACCTGCGAGGTCGTGCGCGACAGCGAGGCCGGGGCCCTGGGTTTCCGCATCGTCGGTCTGGCGCCGCGGCAGGCCGAGGTGCTGCACCGTATCGTCGACGATTATCTGGCCGGCCAGACCCCGGCCCTCGAACAGCTGCTGTTCCGCGACGCCGCCAGCACCGCCAACGAGCGGGTCCAGCGCCGCTGGTTCTCCTTCGGCCGGGTGCTGGCGCAATTGCTGGTGGTCTGCGCGCTGCTGACGGCGGCGGGCTACGCGGTGCTCAGCAACATCCTGACCTTCGGCTCGCACTATGCCGCCATCACCGCGCCGGCCATCGAGCTGGCCAGCCCGGCGACCGGCATCGTCAGCGGGCCCGAGCGCAGCGCCGGCACGCTGGTGGCGAAAAACGAAATCCTGTTCCAGCTCGCCAACGCCGATGACGATTTGCGGCGGACCGAGCAGATCGGCCGCCGCGAACAGCTCGAAGCCCTGAAATCGCAGCAGATGGACCGCCTGCTGGAGGTGCAGTCCGTCACCACGGAATTGAACGAGTCCCTGCGGCGGCAGATGGCGGCGCTCGACGACCGTGTCACCGCCCTGAACCGGCGTATTGCGTTCGACCGGCAGGACCTCGCCCGCGCCCGCGAACTGGCCGGCAGCGGCTATGCCTCGCGCGCCGAGTTTGACCGCCGTTCGGCGATCCTGGCCGCCCGCCAGCAGGAGCGCGCGGAACTGGAGCAGGAGCGGGTTCGCCTGGCCGCGGACCTCCGCCTGGCCCAGGACGGCGTCTACCGCAGCGACCTGCGCGACAACGTCCCGACGGTGCAGGTGATGTTGAGCCGGATCGACGAGACCCAGGCGGCGATCGACGGCATCGACCACGAACTGGCCCGGCTGGCCGAGGCCCGCAATGTGCGCAGCCCATGCGATTGCGTGGTGCATGCGACGCAGGTGCGGCCCGGCGAACTGGTGCGTCAGGGTGCCCGGGTGCTGGTGCTGCGGGAGGCCGGCAGCATCGCCGTGGAGGCCCTGATCCTGGGGGAGGACGCGCGCAAGCTGGCGATTGGCGGGCGCGGCGCGATTGCGCTCGCCGACGGCAGCGAAGCGTCGGGGCGCATCGTCGACATCGCCTATGACGGCGGCGATCCCTTACGCGTCGGTCTGCCGGAGCAGCTTTTTGCCGCCGAGCGGTTTGCCCGGGTACGCCTGCAGGTCGACGGTCTGGACGTCGGCCGTGTCGGCATGACCGGTGCGGTCGACTTCCGTCTCGGCTGGTTTGACCGGCTGCTGGCATCGATCGGTCTATGAGGCGGCTGGCCGACGAACTGCTGTCCTACCGACCCGAGTCCGGCAGTCTGGCCTGGCTCGTTGCCGCCGGCATCTGGATCTCGCTGGTCGCTTTCTGCCTGGCCTATGTACCGCCGCGCATCTTCGTGCCCGGCGATCCGGCTTTCGTGCTCACCGTCGGTTTCATCGCCATCTGGCGCTACGGCTGGGGCGGTATGCATTTCTCCCGCGCCATGATCTATACGCGCCTGGTGTTCCCGCGCATCCGCCGCCGGGCCGACAGCTACGACCGCCGCGCGCCGCATGTCGCCGTGGTGGTCATGAGCTGGCGCATCTCGCCGGAAACCAACGCCGCCGTGTTCGGCGCCATTATCGACGATCTGACCAGCTACGGCGCGCCGGCGACGCTGGTCGCCAGCGTGTCGGACGCCGCCGATGCGCATATCCTTGGGATGCTGCTGGCGCGCCGGCCGACGGCCCGTATCCGCCTGATCGTTACGACGCAGGACGGGCAGGGCAAGCGCCGCGCCC
>JANQKO010000317.1 GCA_028281075.1 Alphaproteobacteria bacterium
CCGACAGCCGCTCGGGCGGGATGGCGTAGAGCAGGTCGGCGCCGGCGGTGACGGCCGGGAGCTGGGCCGCGGCCTGCGGCATGAGCTGCTCGGCGAAGAAGCGCGCCGTGGCGATCTTGTCGGTCAGGAAGGCGCCGTCGCCATCGCCGGTTGCCAGCATCGACCGGGCGGCGAGCGCGCCCCTGGCCAGCAGGTAGCCGCCGGCCGTCAGGCCGAACATCTTCATATACGGCGAGCAGCCGGCCGCGGCGGCGTTCGGATCGTCGGCCATGGTCGTGAGCAGCCACCGGCTCGCCCGCTCCAGCGCGTCGACGGCCGTGGTCAGGTTGGCGCGGGTCGCCGCGAGGTCGCCGCCGGCATCCGCCAGCGCCGCGTCGAGCGCCCGTATTTCCGCGATGTAGCCGGCGATCAGTTCGCCGCCCCGCATCGGCAGCTTGCGCATCACCAGGTCCATGGCCTGGATGCCGTTGGTGCCCTCGTAAATCGGCGCGATGCGCGCGTCGCGCATGTGCTGGGCGGCGCCGGTCTCCTCGATGAAGCCCATGCCGCCATGCACCTGCACGCCGATCGACGCGACCTCGCAGCCGACGTCCGTGCACCAGCCCTTGACCACCGGCGTCAGTAGTTCGGCGATGCCGCCGAAGCGCGTCCGGCCGTCGTCGTCGGCGTGATGGCGCGACAGGTCGATGGCCTCGGCATTGACGTAGCAGAGCGCCCGCGTCGCCTCGGTATAGGCCTTCATGGTCATCAGCATGCGGCGCACGTCGGCGTGCGCGACGATGCCGGCGTCGGCATCGGCGCCGTTCAGCGGCCGGCCCTGCCGGCGGTCGCGCGCGTAGGCCACGGCCTGCTGATAGGCCCGCTCGGCGATGGCCAGGCCCTGGATGCCGACGGCCAGACGCGCCGTGTTCATCATCGTGAACATGCAGCGCATGCCCTGGTTCTCGGCGCCCAGCATGGTGCCGATGGCGCCGCCGTCGTCGCCGTAGGACATCACCGCCGTCGGGCTGGCGTGGATGCCGAGCTTGTGCTCCAGCGAGACGCAGCGCAGGTCGTTGCGCCGGCCCGGGCCGCCGTCGCCGTCGGGCAGGAACTTCGGCACGATGAACAGCGAGATGCCCTTGGTGCCGGGCGGGCTGCCGGGCGTGCGGGCCAGCACCAGATGCACGATGTTGTCCGAGAAGTCGTGCTCGCCATAGGTGATGAAGATCTTGGTGCCGGTGATCTTCCAGGTGCCGTCGCCCACCGGCTCGGCCTTGCTGCGCAGCGCGCCGACGTCGGAGCCGGCCTGCGGCTCGGTCAGGTTCATGGTCCCGGTCCACTCGCCCGAGATCAGCTTCGGCAGGTAGGTGTCCTTCTGCTCGTCGGTGCCGTGGGCGTGGATCGCCTCGACCGCGCCCTGGTTCAAGAGCGGGCAGAGCGCGAAGCCCATATTGGCCGAGTTCCACATCTCGATGCAGGCCGCGCCCACCAGCCAGGGCAGGCCCATGCCGCCATAGTCCGGATCGAAGGGCACGCTGTTCCAGCCGCCGTCGCGGTATTCGCCATAGGCCTGCCGGAAGCCGTCCGGCGTGCGCACGACGCCGTTCTCCAGCACCGCGCCCTGCCGGTCGCCGCTGTGGTTCAAGGGCGCCAGCACGCCGCCGGCGAGCTTGCCCGCCTCGGCCAGCGCCTGCGACACGACCTCGGGATCGGCGGCCTCCAGGCCGTCCAGCGCGGCCAGCCCCTTCAGGTCGGTGATCTGGTTGAGCGTGAACTCGATATCGTTCAGCGGTGCCGTATAGGCGGTCATCGGCCAACCTCCCTCCAGGTCGCGGGCGCGCCGCGGCGCTTACCTCTGGCAGGTAATATGCTATGCAGGACAGGTGGTGCAAACCCGGAACGAGGCCATGCCGATGAACAGCGCGCCCGGCGGAACGCTCAAGCCCGGCCAACGGCTGCCCGACTGGACCACGGCCGTCAGCGCCGAGACCCAGACGCGCTGCCTGACGGCGGCCGAGGTCGATCCCGCGCCCTACGGCGACGTCGTCGACATGACGCTGCTGGGCAACGAATGCTACCGGGCGCTGACGGCGGCCGGCGTGCCGTTCGACGGCTGGGTGCAGTTGGAGCAGCATTTCGAGCAGCATCGGCAGGTCCGCCTGGGCGAGGACCTGGCGGTCCGGACCGAAGTCAAGGCCGTCGACGCGCATGCGCGCGGCAGCTCGACGCATCTGGTGTTCGACTTCTCGCTTGGGAAGGACCTGGCGCTGCGCGCCGAGATCATCGCGCTGCTGCCCGACGCCCCGTTGAGCGGTCCGGCCACGCCGTCGCCGTCGGGCACGACGTCCATGACCGGCTTCGAGAAGATCGCGACCAAACGGCTCACGCCGGAGGCGGTGAAGGCCTATTCCGGCTATGTCGGCAACGCCATCCATGTCGAGCCGAAGGCGGCGCTGGCCAGCGGCTTCCGCGCCCCGGTGGCCCAGGGCATGATGACCACGACCTTCATGACCGGCATCCTCTGCCACCGCCAGCCGCCGCGCACCGCCACCATGCGCACCCGCTTCCTGCGGCCGGTGTTCTGGGACGAGCCCATCGACGTGTTCGGCCGGCGCGAGGGCGACGGCGGCCTGGTCGCCCTGCGCTGCCTGAACGCCAACGGCAAGCTGGTGACCGACGGCCACGTGCTGGACCTCAAGTACTGACCCCGCGGCCCGCGCGATGCGCTATATCCCCGAACCCGACGGCGACCTCGGCGCCTGGGACGACATCCCGGCCGGCTACCGCTTCCCGGATTTCCAGGTCACGGTCGACCGTGCCCGCCAGGACGCCTATCACGCCGCCACCGACGTCGACGGCGACCGGTTCGGCGACCGCGCCGACGTCAGCATCTTCGCCCAGGACACGTCGATCGCCGCCGGCCGCGCCGGCCTGCCGAAGGACGGCCGCATCCATACCCGCCACCAGATCCGGCAGAGCGCGCCGATCGCCGTCGGCGACAGGCTGACGCTGCGGGGCCGGGTCGAGCCGTTCGGCCGGTCGCCGCGCGGCCGCGTGCTGCACTGCGCCTTCGACTTCATCGCCGCCGACGGCGGCCGTCCGCTGACCATGCGGGCCGACTACCTGCTGCCCACCGGCGGCGTGGACCGGACACCGGCGCCGCGCCCGACCGCCGCCGCGAACCCGCGCGCCGGGTTCGCGAGCGTCGGTGCCTGCCAATTGACGCCCGAGAAGGTCGCGGCCTATTCGCGCGAGGTCGGCAACCGCATCCATTTCGACCCGGCCTTCGCCGCCGAACGCGGCTTCCGCGCGCCGCTGGCCCAGGGCCTGATGCAGGTCACCGCCGTCATGGGCGCCATCGCCGCGACCGGCGCGCCGTCCGTCCTGGACCTGGAGCTGTGGTTCCGCCGGCCGCTGTTCTGGGACGACCGCTTCGAGGTCCTGGCCGATCCCGGGCGACGACGGTTCCGCTGCGTCGGCCCGTCGGGCAAGCCGAGCGGCGACGCGGTGCGCCGGCACGGCGGCCGGTGACCATCGTTGCCGCCAACGACGCCGCCATCGCCGAGGCGGCGCATCTGCTGCGCGCCGGCGAACTGGTCGCCTTTCCGACCGAGACGGTTTACGGCCTGGGCGCCGACGCCACCAACGACCGCGCCGTCGCCCGGATCTTCGCGGCCAAGAACCGGCCCGACTTCAATCCGCTGATCGTGCATCTGGCAAATATCGATGAGGCACCGGCACACGCGGCCTGGACCGAACCCGCGCGCCGGCTGGCCGAGGCATTCTGGCCCGGCGCGCTGACGCTGGTGCTGCCGCGCCGGCCCGGCTGCCGGCTGTCGCTGCTGGTCAGCGCCGGCCTCGACACGGTCGCGCTGCGCGTGCCGGCCCATGACGTCGCCCGGCGCCTGCTGCGGACGGCCGGCCGGCCCATCGCCGGCCCCAGCGCCAATCCGTCCGGGCGGATCAGCCCGACCACGGCCCGGCACGTGGCCGACGGCCTCGGCGGCCGGATGGCGATGGTCCTCGGCGCCGGCCCCTGCCCGCTCGGCCTCGAAAGCACCGTCGTCGGCTTCGACGGCGACCGGCCGCTGCTGCTGCGGCCCGGCGGCGTCACGGCCGAGGCCATCGAGGCCGTCGCCGGCCCGCTCGGCAGCCCGGCGCCGGCCGGGCGGCCGGACGCGCCCGGGCAGCTCGCCAGCCACTACGCGCCGACGGCGCCGGTGCGGCGCGACGCCCGCCGGGCCGAGGCGGACGAGGTGCTGCTCGGCTTCGGCCCGGACGCGCCGGCCGAGGCCGCCGCCAATCTCAGCGCCGCCGGCGACCTGGCCGAGGCGGCCGCGAACCTGTTCGCCATGCTGCGGCACCTGGACGCCGGCCGGCCGGCCGGCATCGCCGTCATGCCGGTGCCCGAAACCGGCCTCGGCCGGGCCATCAACGACCGCCTGCGGCGCGCCGCCGCGCCCCGGCCCGCCTTGTCCGCGGCCGGAAAAACGCATACATCTGACGGATGAATTTGCCCGCCCGCCATAGCCCGATTCCGACCGCCGTCCTGGACCGGATCAAGGCCGCCGTCGGGCCGAAGGGCCATCTGAGCGACCCGGACGAGATCGCGCCGCTGACCCGGTCCTGGCGCGACAACTGGCGCGGCTGGGTGCCGCTGGTGGTGCGGCCGGCCAGCACGGCGGAAGTCGCCGAGGTGGTGCGGATCTGCGCCGAGACCCGCACGCCGATCGTGCCGCAGGGCGGCAATACCGGCCTGACGGGCGCCAGCCAGCCGCACGACGACGGCAGCGAGATCATCCTCTCGACCTCGCGCCTGAACCGAGTCCGCGACATCGATCTCGGCAACGACACCATGACGGTGGAGGCCGGCTGCATCCTCGCCGACCTGCAGGCCGCCGCCCGCGACGTCAACCGGCTGCTGCCGCTCAGCCTGGCGGCCGAGGGCTCGTGCCAGATCGGCGGCAACCTGGCGACCAACGCCGGCGGCACCCAGGTGCTGCGCTACGGCAACGCGCGGGCGCTGGCGCTGGGCCTGGAGGTGGTGCTGCCGGACGGCCGGATCTGGGACGGCCTGCGCGGCCTGCGCAAGGACAATACCGGCTACGACCTGAAGCAGCTCTTCATCGGCGCCGAGGGCACGCTCGGCATCATCAC
>JANQKO010000350.1 GCA_028281075.1 Alphaproteobacteria bacterium
CTAAAGCCATGCGCGCCCCGGCCGCAGCCGGACGCCACCTTGGCGCCGCGGTGCCGGCAGACGTTCATGAACGCCCGCGGGACGTTGTCCCGGCCGCGCACGACCAGGATCGGCACGCCGGAGAAGTCGTCGGTGAAGAAATCGCCCGGCGCCGGCACCCGGCAGCTCAGCCCCAGGTTCAGCGGATGCCGGCGGAACAGCGACTGCCGTTCCCGCGCGAACTGTTCCCGGCAGGTATAGTCCGTCACCGCGTTGCGATAGATCTCGTCGACCATCGCCGTCGTGCCGGCGTCCATGAAGCCGAAGATCTTCCGGGCCTGGCGCACCTGCTCGCTATGTTCCATCAGCCTCCTCCCGGCCACCGCGCGCCGTATCATGTGCCGTCGCGGCGGTCATATCAACAAGAAACGAACGCCCGTTAGTTTATCCGAACCCGCCGCGCGCGTCTCCACCGGCGCCGCGACGCCGGCGACCTGGAAACGTTATTGAGCCGCCATCGGCGACGTCAAGCCCGGCGTTCGCGCGCTGGTTGCCGGGCGAACGGGTTTGCCACTAAGCTTTCCGGATACAAGCAAGATCCGTCCACCGCCTGGACGGACGGAACAGGACACAGGGAAGGAAACGACGTGAAGCACCGCAAGTCTCTGATCGCGGCGTCGCTGATCGCCGCCGGCATGGCGTCGGTCCCGCTGGCCCCGGCCGGCGCGCTCGAAATCAAGTCCAGCGACGTGCATCCCATGGGCTATCCGACCACGGACGCCATCGCCTACATGGGCGAGTTGCTGAACACCTGGACCGGCGGCCGGATCGGCATCAAGATCTTCCACTCGATGCAGCTCGGCGGCGAGAAGGAGGCGCTCGAGCAGGTCCAGCTCGGCGCCCTCGAGATGACCCGGGTCAGTGTCGGCGTCGTCGGCCCGATCGTCGAGGAATTCAACGCCTTCAACCTGCCCTACTTCTTCCGCAGCGTCGACCACATGCACAAGGTCGTCGACGGCGAGATCGGCACCGACCTGCTCAACAAGCTGGAGGCCGGCGGCCTGATCGGCCTGGGCTACATGGACGCGGGCTCGCGGTCGTTCTACAACAACGTCCGCCCGATCAAGTCGATCGACGACGTCAAGGGCCTGAAGATCCGGGTCATGCAGAACCCGATCTTCATCGAGATGGTCAACGCCATGGGCGGCAACGGCCTGCCGATCGCGTTCAACGAGCTCTATACGGCGATGCAGACCGGCGTCGTCGACGGCGCCGAGAACAACCCGCCGTCCTACGAATCCGGCAAGCACTACGAGGTCGCCAGGTACTACACACTGACCGAGCACCTCATGGTGCCGGAGATCTTCGTGTTCTCGAAGAAGGTCTGGGACACGCTGCCCGCGCTCGACCAGCAGCTTATCCGCAAGGCCTCGGCGCTCGCCGTCGAGCGCGAGCGCGCGCTCTGGGCCGCCCGCGAGCAGGCGTCCCTCGACAAGCTCCGGGCCCAGGGCTACGAGATCATCACCGACATCGACAAGACGCCGTTCATCGAGGCGACGGCGCCGGTGCGCGAGAAGTTCGGCGAGAAGTTCTCCGACCTGATCAAGCGCGCGGCCGCGGTCGACTAGGCCGCGCGACCGGCAAGGCCGGTTTGGCCGGAACGTCATCCGCCGATGACGTTCCGGCGCCCGGCCGCCGCTGGCCGGTCGATCCGCTGACGGGGGAACGATGCGGGCGCTCTATTCCCGACTGATGGACAAGCTCTATCTGCTCTGCATCGCCATCGCCGTTGTCTCGGTCGTGGTGATGACGGTCCTCATCGCCGTCGGCGTGTTCACCCGCTACGTGCTGGAGATGGGCGCGTTCTATTCCGAGCCGATCTCGATCTTTCTCGCCATTCAGCTTTCCTTCTACGGCGCCGCCGCCTGCTACCGCGCCAACGCGCATCTCCGGCTCGAGGTCCTCGTCAACAGGCTGCCGCCGGCGCTCCGGCCGCTACCGGAATACGCCGTGCACGCGCTGATGGCGGGCATCAGCATCTTCATGGTCATCTACGGCGCCGGGCTCGTGCGGACGACGTTCTTTCAGAGCTATCCCGAGTTCCAGTACATCCGCGTCGGGCTGGTCTATACGGCGATCCCCATCGCCGGCCTGATCACCTTTCTGTTCGTTGTCGAGAAGGCGTTTGCGCATCGGCAACCGGACGCCGGGGACGGCTAGGCCGGATGGGCGGCGCCTTCGGTCCGGTTCTGCTGATCGGCAGCCTCTTGTGCCTGATCGCGCTTGGCGTGCCGATCGCCTACGCGCTCGGCATCGCCGCCCTCATCACGGCCTTCCATATCGGCCTGCCGCTGGAAGCGGTGTTCCTCAAGGTGTCCGACGGCGTCGACAACTTCACCCTGCTGGCGATCCCGTTCTTCGTCCTGGCCGGCGCGCTGATGGCCGAGGGCGGCATGGCCTGGCGGCTGGTCAACCTGGCGAACGTGTTCGTCGGCTTCGTCCGTGGCGGCCTCGCCATGGTGAACATCCTGGCCTCGATGTTCTTCGGCGGCATCTCGGGCTCGTCCGTGGCCGATACCTCGTCGATCGGCTCGATCATGATCCCGATGATGAAGCGCCAGGGCTATGACGACGAATTCGCCGTCAACGTCACCATCACCTCGTCGACCCAGGGCATCGTCATTCCGCCCAGCCACAACGCCGTGATCTTCGCCTACGCGGCGGGCGGCACGGTGTCGATCGCGCAGCTCTTCGTGGCCGGCGTCATTCCCGGCATGATGATCGGCCTCTCGCTGATGGTGCTGGCCTTCGTCATCTCGGCCCGGCGCAACTACCCCAAGGGCGAGCTCGTGCCGCTGCGCGACGCCCTGCGGATCTGCTGGGAGGCCATCGCCGGCCTGTTCACCGTGGCCATCATCGTCGGCGGCGTCGTCGGTGGCATCTTCACGCCCACCGAATCGGCGGCCGTGGCCGTGGTCTGGGCCTTCGTCATCACCATGTTCGTCTACCGCGACCTCAAGTGGCGGCAACTGCCGCGGATGCTGCACAACGTCGTCAAGACCGTCGCCATGGTGATGATCGTGATCGGCTTCGCCGCCGGCTTCGCCTACCTGATGACGCTCATGCAGCTCCCGGCCAAGGCGACGTCGCTGCTGCTGTCGCTCTCCGACAACAAGATCATGATCCTGGTGCTGATCAACGTCATGCTGCTGGTGCTCGGCACCTTCATGGACATGGCGCCGCTGATCCTGATCTGCACCCCGATCCTGCTGCCGGTGATGACGGCGCTCGGCCTCAGCCCGGTGCATTTCGGCATCATGATGATGCTCAACCTGTCGATCGGCCTGGTCACGCCGCCGGTCGGCACGACATTGTTCGTCGGCTGCGCCATCGGCAAGGTGCCGATCGAGCGTGTCTCGCGCCACCTCTGGCCGTTCTGGATCGCCATGCTGGTGGTGCTGATGCTGGTCACCTACGTGCCGGCGCTGACGCTATGGCTGCCCAGCCTGCTCTATCCCGGCATCGACTATTGATCCGGCTCACCACTCCGCCCGCAACGAGAAGAACCCCCGCCATTCCCGGTCGCCTTCCGCCTCGACGCGCCGGGTCAGCGGCTTGCCGGCTTCCAGGCTCCCGCTCAGCCAGTCGGTGACGGCGAAACGCAGGCCGACCCCCGCCGAGGCCAGCGATTCGTCCGCGGCCTGGCCGCGGTTCCAGACCTTGCCGATATCGTAATAGGCATAAACCTGGAACAGCTCGGCCGGCGGCGACGGCACCGCGTCGACGTCGAGCCGCAGCTCGACCCGGCCGGCCAGCGCGTCGTCGCCTGTCAATTCGGACGGATCGTAGGCGCGGCCGAAATCGATGCCGCCCAGGCCGAACTCCTCGACCGACAGCAGGGCGTTGGCCGCCTTCTGCCCGCCGATGCTCAGCGACAGCTCCAGGCCCGGCCGCAGGAAGCCCAGGTCCTGCACCCGCCGCGCGGTCGCCGCCACCTTGAAGAAGTCGCCGCGCCCGTCCGCCCTGGACAGGTTGGCATCGCCCGCGTCGGACGCGCCGAACACGTTCAGGCCCTGGCTGACCTCGACATCGACCAGGTTCACGCCGGCCCAGGCATCGACCAGGTCATAGAGCAGCCGCGCGCGCAGCACCCGCAGGCGGTCCTCGGACAAGGTCTCGGTGCCGAAGATATCGGTCTCGGCGTTCCGCAGGTCGAACTGCAGCGCCAGCGACAGGTTCTTCCGGCGCGACCGGAGCAGCGGGCGCGCCGCCGACAGGATCAGCGTGGTCGACAGCCCCTCGATCTCCAGGTCCTCCAGGGCACTGCCGGGCGCCGTGTCGGACCGGCTGGCGAACACCGAAAGCGTCGTCCCCTCGTCGAACAGCGGCTGCTGATAGCTGGCCGACAGATAGGACAGCTCGCGTTCCGACGTCGTCGGCGCGCCGACATACTGCAGTTGCAGGCGTTCGTGCCTGGACAGCAGCGAGTTCGCGGCCAGCGAGGCCAGATACTGCGAGCGGCCGAGAAACTTGGTGCCCCGGTTGTCGATCGTGCCGACGGCGTCCAGACGCTTCTCCTCGACCACCAGCGTCATGCTCGCCGCGCCCGGCGTGTCCGGCGACGGCAGCAGGACGCTGCGCACCTTGAGGCCGGCGAGGTCGTTCATCAGCAGCAGGTAGCGTTCCAGATCGCGGTTCCGCAGCGGCCGCGACGCGACGATCTTCTCGGCATAGGCGGCCAGCAGGCCGCTGCCGCCCCGGGGGGCGCCTTCGATCCGGTAGGCGTCGACGAAGCCTTCGATGACCCGCACCCGGACCACGCCGCCCTCGATGCGCTGCGCCGGCAGCAATGCCTGTGACAGCACGTAGCCGTCGCCGCGATACCGCGCCGTCACCGCCTGCGCCACCTGGAACAGGCGGTCGAGCGAGACCTCCCGGCCGATCAGCCCGTCATAGAGCGGGCGAAAGTCGTCGGCGTCATAGACCGTCGCGCCCTCGATCCGCAGCTCGGTCAGGACGAAGCGGACATCCGACGTGCCCGCCGGCGGCGCCCGCTCGGGCAGTCGCGGCACGTCGGGCGGGGCCGGCCGTGGCGGCAGCGGCGGCGGCTCGAAGCGTTGCCGGACGCGGCTCGGATCGGCCGACGGCGGCAGCACCTGGGCCACCACCCCGTCAACGGCGGCAAGGAAAGACAGGAACAGGCAGCCGGTCACGATGCCGGCCGTGCCGCGCGGGGCGCGCCTACTCGACATCCGGTTGCCCGAACCGGGCGAACAGGTCGTCCGCCTGCAGCGACACCGTGCAGGTCACGCGCGGCACCCGGCGCGGATCGCAGAGCTCGAAATCGATGACGACGAGGGAGCCGGCGCTCGAATAGGCGCTGGCCGACCCGATATCGTCCGAGACCACGAACGCCGGGATGGGAGTCCCGCCCTCGGGACCGGCGGCCGGCGCGATCTGGGCCACGACGTCGGCCGAAAGGCCACCCAGCAAGGTGCCCGGCAGGGCCGCGAACACGGTCTGGAACTCGACCGGCAGGATGTCGCGGGTCTCGGTCCCCGCGGTCGCCGCGATCGCGCCGCCCGGACCGGAAGCGCCGCCACCCGGTCCGCCCGCGCCGGGCCCGCCGCCCGGATCGCCACCGCCGCCGGACGTGCCGCCGCCGCCGGCGGACCCGCCACCACCGCCACCGGGTGCGCCACCGCCGCCGGATCCACCACCGCCCGAGCCACCGCCACCGCCACCGCCACCGCCACCGGGCGATCCGCCGCCCGGATCGACGTTGGTCAGCGCGAACGCGACCGGCGCCAGTGGCCCGGCGCCAGCGCTCACGGCGAAGGCGCCGGCGCTGTCGTTCGCGGTGACGGCCAGGACGGCGACGCCGTCCGCGTTCGTGGCGACGGTCTGGTTGATGGCCGTGACGCCGGCGCCCGAGGCCGGGGCGTCGAACGTCACGCCAATCCCCGGCAGCCGCAGCGGTATGCCGGCCGAGTCGGTGATCTGCGCTTCGAGGTCGTCCGCGAACGGCGTGCCGATGTCGGTTTGCTGCGGCGTGCCGCCAGCGGCACGCAGCGCGAAGCCGCGCGACTCGAAGGCGCCGATGTCCAGCCCGCCGCCGAACACCCGCTGGAAACCGCGCTGGTCGGTGTCCGGCGGCGCGGCGAATGCCGGGTCCGCGGTATCGATGGCGGGACTGCCGAATGTCAGCGCGTGGGTGAATGTCGGCCCGCCATTGTCCGCCAGGGGTCCCAGGACGGTGTCGATCGAGCCGGCCAGCACGATGTTTCCGGCGACGGGAAATCCGCCGGCATCGCCGTTCTCGCCGATCAGGTTGAAGCTGTTCGCGGCGAAGACCACGCCCGATGCCTGTCCCAATTCGTTGAGATTGGCGGCGGCGTTGCCGGCGACGATGCTGTTGTCGATCCGCAGTTCGGCTTCGCGGGCGTCGATGGCGCCGCCCCTGTCGACGGCGGCATTGCCGGTGACCGTGCTGTTCGAGATGGCGAGCCGGCCCGGCGTTCCGGGCCGGCCGACGAGCTGGATGCCACCGCCCTCGTCGCCGGCGGAATTGCCCGAGATCGTGCTGTTCGACACGGTCACCGCGACGTCGATCCCGGTCCGGCCCTCGGCGAACATGCCGCCGCCGTTGCCGCCGGCCGAATTGCCGGAGATCGTGCTGTTGCGGATCGTCGTGACGGGCGCGGCCAGGCGGCGCCGGGTGTTGGTGCTGATGCCGCCGCCGTCGTCCGTGGTCGCCGTGTTGTTCGCGATCGTGCTGTTGTCGATGACCAGCGTGCCAGCGGTATTCTCGATGCCGCCGGCATTGTCGAGGCTGACATTGCCGGTGATCCGGCTCGTGGCGATGGTCATGGCCGCGCCCAGCCCGGCGATGCCGCCGCCGTCCTCGCCGGTCGATTCGTTGCCCGAGACGTCGGTGCCGGTCATGTCGAGCGCCGCGGACTGGATGCGGATGCCGCCGCCATGGTCGGACGCCCGGTTGCCGGTGACCGACGCGCCGGTCACGCGCAGGTCGCCGCGGATGCTGAACAGGCCGCCGCCCTCGTCGCCGGCGGTGTTTCCCGAGATCGTCGTGTTGACGACATCGACCGTCCCGCCGTCATTGAAGATCCCGCCGCCGTCGAACGTCGCGGTATTGGCGGCGACCCGGCTGTCGTTCAGCGCCAGCGCCGCCGGCGCCGAGACATGGATGCCGCCGCCGTTGGCCGCCAGGCCGTCGACCACGGCGAGGTCGTTCAGCGCCACCGCCCCACCGCCGATCCGGAAAACGCCGAAGCCGTTGCCGCCGCTGACGACCGTCGCGTCGGCACCCTGGCCCTGCAGCACCAGGTCCCGGTCGATGACGATGGTGCTGGAATCGAAAAACGTGCCGGCCGCCAGGGAAAGCGTGGCGCCGCCCGCCGCCGCGTCCACGCCGTTCTGAATGTAGCCCGCCGGCGACACGTTCACCTGCGAGGCCTGGCCGGTGAGCCGCTGTCCGGCGCCCAGGCGGATCTGCGCGTTCAGCGTCACGGTCAGGTCGCCGTCGGCGTTCTGGTCGTTCAGCGCCAGGGTATGGGTGTTGGCCTGCGCGCCGGCATCGATCGCCGCGTCGACCTGGATCAGGGTGTTGGCCGCCAATGTCACGTTGCCCGTGCCCAGCGCCGCAACCACCGCGTCCGCGGCGACGGTATGGCCGCCGGCCGGCGGACCCGTCAGGTCGCCGCTGCCCGCCGCGGCGACGAACAGGCTGTCGGGATCCAGCAGCCAGGTGCCGGACCGGCCGTTCTCCGCGCCGACATCGACGGTGGCCGTGCGGCCGACGCCCAGGCCGCCGGCGCTCGACGTGTCGACGAACCCGCCGGCGCCCGGTCCGGCGCCGCGGGCGGACAGGTCGCCGTCCACGATCGTCGCGGCGGCCGAGCGGACCGTGATCCGGCCGCCGTCGCCGCCGCGCCCGGACGCGTCCAGGACCGCGCCATCCGCGATCGCCACCCGGCCGCCGTCGACGGCGATGCGGCCGCCTGTCCGGCCGCCCGCGGACAGGTCGCCCGCGACCGTCACCGCCGTGCCGGGGGCGCCGGCCAGAACGATCGCGCCGCCGTCGGCATGCACCGATGCCACCGATACCACGCCGCTGGTGTCGATCACGCTGTCGATGACCCCGCTCGCGGCGGCCGCCGTCAGCTCGCCGATGCCACCGTCGGCCTCCAGGCGGCCGGCATTGTCGATCCGGCCGCCGGCCGGCGCGTCGACGGCGAAGCTCACCAGCCGGTCGCCATGGAGGTCCAGCGTGAACGCGGCGGCGCCGCCGGCCAGCGCCAGCCGGCCGGCCCGGGCCCGGATGACGCCCGAATTCTCGACCACCGGAGCCACGAAGGCCGCGAGGCCACCGTCGCGGATGCTGATCTCGCCTTCGTTGACCACGGCGCCGCCGCCGAGATCGCCAAACGTCAGAACCGGCGCGCCGGCCATGAACGCCGACCGGTCGATGGACCCGGTGCTGGCGACGATGCCGCCGACATCGATCCGCGCATCGGGTCCGAACAGCACGCCGTTCGGATTCAGGATCATGACCCGGCCATTGGCCGAAAGGCGGCCCATGATCCGGGAGGGATCGCCGTTCGAGACGCGGTTGACCGCGATCGAACGGACGTTCGGCTGCGCGAATCGCGCGCCCGCGTCGGCGCCGATATCGAACGACCGCCAGTCGATGACGGCACGGTCGCTGTGCTGGCGGATGTTCAGGCGGTCCGCGCCGTCATATTGAATGTCGGCCGCGCCGTCCGTGACCCGGCCGCCCTGCGGCAGGGCCAGCCGGTCGACATCGCCGGCCACCGCCGGCGCGCCGCCGAACGCGACCAGCGCGAACGCGACCCGGCGCGCCACCGCCCGACAACCCACTGATGATGTCAAGGGAGTCATTATTTCTCCGCGACAAGATCCGGATACGTGACAACTTTAGGCAAAATGCCACGGATCGGAATCCGTACTACTACACCCCCTGCCGCGTCACCCGCCAGCCCGATGACCGCCAAGTTGTCATCCTGGCGAAGGCGTCGAAGGCTTGCCTCCCGTTGTCATGCCGGCGGGGTAACTTCTTCACGCGGCAAATCAATAGGGACAGTCCCTAATAGATTCATCGAGCCCTCAATGCGGACAACTCGGGGAAACCCACGAATGACAAATCGCCAGGGCATTTGCTCCGGATACTGTTTGTTGTTTTTGAACACGTTGCGATGCCGCTGGATGCTGGCCTGCGCCAGCATGACGGCTTTCCTTGGGTTGGAAGTCATTTCTTCACAGGCTTCGAGGAGCGGCGAAGCCGCGTCTCGAAGCCTCATCCTGAGAGCCTGTGAAAGAATCGCACCGCAGCCACCCAGGTTGTCATCCTGGCGAAGGCCAGGATCCACGTTTGTTGTTTT
>JANQKO010000397.1 GCA_028281075.1 Alphaproteobacteria bacterium
CTCGACGAAGCCCGCGCCCCGTCAGCGGATGGATCGTCCGTTCGGCGTGACCTTGGTGTCTTGGCGACTTGGCGGTGAAACCTGGTTTGTCGATGCGCCATCAACCAGCGCCGCTGTCGGCGAACGGGCTATCCGACAGTGCGTTTCGCGGCGCATGCCAAAGTCCCCACTAAAGATGCAACAACACGAAGAGAAAACCTGTTTTCCGACGCTTCGCGACAACGGATTTTCTGGTTCTTTGCGTCTTCGTGTCTTTGTGGTGAAAAAAGCGGACCTTACGACATCAGAACACGGGGATAATGTCGTCGGGATCGAAGGCGACGGTCTTGCCGTCGATGCCGATCTCGGGCAGGGCCGGGAACTCGACGCCATAGGGGTCGAGCAGGCCCTTGAGCTTCAACACGGCCGTGCGCCAGTTCTCGCGCCGCTCCTCGTCGGTCAGGATGCCGAGGCCGGCCTCGCGGGCGACCTCCTCCAGCATCTTGTGCGCCGGGCGGAAGGTCGGGCCCAGCTCCCAGAAATCCTCCGGCGGCAGGTAGAGGATGCCGGAGAGGAAGACGAAGCCGGCGCGGATCTGCTTGGTGATGATCTCGCGCTGCTCGTCGGTCAGGTTCGGCAGGATGGTCTCCAGCACGGTCAGGCAGATGCCCATGTGCCGGGCCTCGTCCTGGCCGACGCGCTTGAAGCATTCCTTGAACACCGGGATCGAGGTCTTCTGGTACATGGAATGGAACAGCGTCGACGAGGCGACCTCGCCCATCAGGAACGAGGTGAACAGGATCGGGAGCTGGAACTTCAGCACGCCCTTCTGGAAGCCGGACCAGTAGCGGCAGCCGTTGTGGTAGTACCACTTGATGTTGTTGCGGGCGAGCTGGCCCAGCGGCGTCTCCGGCTCGAAATCGAGCGGGCCGTTCGGCGTCATCGCCTGGATCGCCCGCTGGCAGATTTCCTCGTGGTTGACCTCGTCGCGGACGATCGAGAAGAAGCACTTGCGGATCGGGTCTTCCTCGTGCGTCTCCCAGGTGTGGATGAAGGCGCGCGAGAACACCGCCGGCCCGGAGCCGTCGAAGACGCTCAACAGCGTGAACCAGTAGGAGATGGCATAGCGCTGATCGAGCGTGAAGGCGTTCGGATCGAGCGTGTCCCAGGGCAGCTTGTTCGGCGCCCAGCCGGGATCGCGGGCGGAATCGTAGATCGCCTGCAGCTTCGGCGTCTCGACCCGCCATTCCAGCGGGAAAATGTTCATCTCCGGAAACGGCGGCGGGTCCTCCGCGCCGAACAGCAGTTGCGCCGCGTCCGGCTCGGCGCCGCTGGTTTCCGCCGGCGGCGTCTCGATCCGCGCGGCCAGGTTGCCGGCCTTGTCCGGTGCAAGCGTGTCCAGGGCCATTGATCGCTCCCCTTGTCCCCATTGGCACATGCCGTGGCGCACGACCCCCTTATCGTAACCACGCAGGTGCATCCAGCGGGACGATACTAGGGTATATTTACCAATTGGTCAATAGATTTTTAGCGATCGCCGCCGCCCTGGTCGACGCGGCGCCCGTATCTGTACCGAAGCTGGATGCGTCCCGATATGGGACGGATGTGATTGTGCCATCGGCGAACGGCGTCGGGAAAAGGGCGGATTTCTCCGCCGCCGGAAACTGGCATGCCCGATGCAACGTGGCGGGTGGACCCTTCAAGGCTTCCCCCCAACCTGTTGGGTTCCGACCTCCCTGTTAGACTCGCCCCCGGATCTTTTCCGGGGGCGCTTTTTTTCTGGCCCTGCCGGCCGGCCCCGGCATAGCTTGACGTCATGACATCCGGGCGCGCGACCGACCCGGCGCCGGCCGCCGGGCCGCGCCAACTGCATATCCGCTGCGGCAGCGACATCCGCTCGACGCTGGCCGCCGCCGGTATCCCGGGCGCGTTTCTCGAGTTCGCCGATCCGGTCTGCCGGGGACCGGTGCCGGCGGACGTCGGCGTGGATGAGCTGCATCGGCTGCGCGGGCGGTTCATCGCCGAAGCCTGGCGGCAGGGCGCGCCGGCGGAATGCCAGGCGGGCCTCGAGCGTCAATGGACGGCGCTGGCCGACGCGGCCAACCACGACCGCGTGATCCTCTGGTTCGAGCACGACCTCTACGACCAGGCGATCCTGATCCGGCTGCTGGACCATTTCCGGGACCTGCCGGATCTGCACGGGCGCCTGTACCTGCTCTCGACCGACCATGTCGCCGGTGTCGACCGGTTCGTCGGTTTTGGCCAGCTCGATCCGGCACGGCTCGCCGGCCTGATCGGACAGGAACGGCCGGTGACGGCCGCGATGTTCGACCTCGCCGCCCGCGCCTGGCGGGCGTTCCGCGCGCCCGATCCGACGGCGCTTGCCGCGCTGGCCGCCGAGGACCTGCCGGCGCTGCCGTATCTGGCCGCCGCCATGCGGCGGCATCTGCAGGAACTGCCCTGGACGCGGTCGGGCCTGAGCCTGACCCAGCGCCTGACGCTGCGCGCCGTGGCCGATGGCGCCGGCACGCCGGGCCAGGCGTTCCGCGCGCTCCATACCAGGCTGGAGGACCGCCCCTTCCTCGGCGACCTGATGTACTGGAGCGATATCGAGTCGCTGGCCCGGGCGCCGAGACCGGCGCTGACGCCGGTGGCGGACTGGCGTGATCCGGTCGCGCTGACCGAATTCGGCCAGGCGCTGCTGGCCGGCCGGGCCGACTGGGTCGCCGAAAACGGCATCGACCGCTGGTGCGGCGGCATGCATCTGCGGCGCCCGGGGCCGGTCTGGCGCTGGGATGCGGCGACCGGCGGCGTCGTGCGGGGCTGAGCCGGCCGAATCGGCTATAGTCCGCTGCCGCCGGACCGGGCGACGGATGGAGAGACGAATGACCGACCAGACCGGAATTGTCGGGCGCGACGCGCCCATCGAGGACCGCCTGATCGTCGGTCTGGATCTGCCGTCGGTCGACGCGGCCCGGGCGCTGGTCGACCGGTTGGGCGATAGCGTGCGCTTCTACAAGATCGGCCTGCAACTGCAGTTCGCCGGCGGCATCGATTTCGCCGCCGAGCTGATCGCCGACGGCCGCAAGATCTTCCTCGACACCAAGCTGTTCGACATCGAGCAGACGGTGGCCGGCGCCACCGACAGCATCGCCCGCCTGGGCGTGCACTTCCTGACCGTGCACGGCATCGGGCCGACGCCGGCGGGGGCCGGGCGCGGCCG